>DASPUW010000361.1:0-9368 GCA_035622675.1 Burkholderiales bacterium
GTCTGGAAAAACTCCTTGACCTTCTCCATCCATGACTTGGCACGCGGGTTGTGCTTGCCGGCTTCCTGCTGGTCGATCGCTTCGAGCTCGAGCAGAAGCTCCTTCTGACGCGGCGTGAGCTTGACCGGCGTCTCGACCACCACGTGGCACATGAGGTCCCCGTAAGTCTGGCTGCGCACGCCTTTGATGCCCTTGCCGCGGAGGCGGAACACTTTCCCGGACTGGGTCTCGGACGGTACACGGATCTTGGCTGAGCCATCCAGGGTCGGGATCTCGATCTCGCCGCCGAGCGCAGCGGTCGTGATGCTGATCGGCATCTCGCAATGCAGATCGTTCGCGTCGCGCGTGAACACCGGATGCGGCTTCACCCGGCATACGACGTACAGATCGCCGGGTGGGCCGCCGTTGACGCCCCCTTCACCCTCGCCGGACAGGCGGATCCGGTCGCCTTCATCGATGCCGGCGGGAATTTTCACCGACAGCGTCTTCTGCCGCTTGACGCGCCCGGCGCCGTGGCAGTTTGAGCACGGATCGCGTATTACCTTGCCGGTGCCGCTGCAGCGCGAACACGTCTGCGCGATCGAGAAGAAGCCTTGCTGCATGCGCACCTGGCCGTGTCCGCCGCAGGCCTGGCAGGTGGTGGGCTCGGTGCCCGGCTTGGCGCCGCGACCGTGGCAGGTTTCGCACTGATCGAGCGTGGGCACGCGGATCTTGGTCTCCGTTCCGCGTGCAGCCTCCTCCAGGTTGATCTCGAGGTTATAGCGCAGATCCGCGCCACGGTAGACGTTGGAGCGTGCGCGGCCGCCACCGCCACCGAAGATCTCGCTGAAGATATCCCCGAAAGCGTCGGCAAAGCCGCCGAAGCCCGCCGCTCCAGCCGCACCCATGCCCGGGTGCGCATCGACTCCGGCGTGGCCGAAACGATCATAGGCCGAGCGCTTGTCCGGGTCGCACAGCACCTCGTACGCCTCTTTTGCCTCCTTGAATTTCTCTTCGGCCTTGGCGTTGTCCGGATTGCGATCCGGATGGTGCTGCATGGCGAGCTTGCGGTAGGCCTTCTTGATGTCGTCTTCGGAGGAGTCCCGGTTGACGCCGAGCACCTCGTAATAGTCCCGCTTTGCCATGCTTGAGCGATGCTCCCTCAACGACAATCGGCCGAATCGAGCGGCATCGATCTCACCGATGTCCGCTCCAATTCGGCCCGTCAGGACGTCGCGCGTGCGCGTTCGCCCTGTCTATCCGTTACGCCTTTACGCGTGACGGCCTAACCTTTCTTGTCTTTGACTTCCTCGAACTCGGCGTCGACCACGTCGCCTTCATCGGCCTTTTTGCCGGCGGCTTCAGCTCCTGCGCCGGCGGGCCCCTGAGGCCCGCCCTGCGCGTACATCTTCTCGCCCAGCTTCTGCGCCGCCTGCGCCAGGTCGCGCGTCTTGGCTTCGATCGCGTCCTTGTCGCCGTCCTTCATCGCGTCCTCGGCAGCCTTGAGCGCCGCTTCGATCCTTGCCTTCTCGTCGGCGCCGACCTTGTCGCCGTGCTCGGCCAGCGCCTTCTTGACCATGTGAACCGTGCTGTCGGCCTGGTTGCGTGCATCCACCAGCTCGCGCGCGCGGCGGTCTTCCTCGGCGTGCGCCTCGGCGTCCTTCACCATGCGCTTGATCTCATCCTCCGACAGTCCGGAGTTGGCCTTGATCGTGATCTTGTTCTCCTTGCTGGTGGCCTTGTCCTTGGCCGACACGTGCAGGATGCCGTTGGCGTCGATATCGAACGTGACCTCGATCTGCGGCATGCCGCGCGGCGCCGGCGGGATGCCCTCCAGGTTGAACTGGCCCAGGCTCTTGTTGTCGCGCGACATCTCGCGCTCGCCCTGCAGCACGTGGATCGTGACCGCACCCTGGTTGTCGTCCGCGGTGGAGAACACCTGCTGCGCCTTGGTCGGGATCGTGGTGTTCTTCTGGATCAGCTTGGTCATCACCCCGCCCAGCGTCTCGATGCCGAGCGACAGCGGCGTGACATCGAGCAGCAGCACGTCCTTCACTTCGCCTTTCAGCACGCCGCCCTGGATCGCCGCGCCGACGGCAACGGCCTCGTCCGGATTCACGTCCTTGCGCGGCTCGCGCCCGAAGATCTCTTTCACCTTGTCCTGGACTTTGGGCATGCGCGTCTGCCCGCCGACCAGGATGACATCGTCGATATCGGACAGCTTGACGCCAGAGTCTTTGATCGCGGTGAGACACGGCGCGACCGTCTTCTGGATCAGATCCTCGACCAGGCTTTCGAACTTGGCGCGCGTGATCTTCAGCGTCAGGTGCTTGGGCCCGCTCGCATCGGCCGTGATGTAGGGCAGGTTGATCTCGGTCTGCTGCGACGAGGACAGCTCGATCTTGGCTTTCTCGGCAGCTTCCTTCAGCCGCTGCAGCGCGAGGATGTCTTTGCGCAGGTCGACGCCTTGCTCCTTCTTGAATTCGTCTGCGACGTAGTCCATCAGGCGCTGATCGAAGTCCTCGCCGCCCAGGAACGTATCGCCGTTGGTCGACAGCACCTCGAACTGATGCTCGCCTTCCACGGCCGCGATCTCGATGATCGAGATGTCGAAAGTACCGCCGCCCAGATCGTACACGGCGATCTTGCGATCGCCCTCCTTCTTGTCCATGCCGAACGCCAGAGCGGCCGCGGTGGGCTCGTTGATGATGCGCTTCACGTCCAACCCGGCGATGCGCCCGGCGTCCTTGGTGGCCTGACGCTGGGAGTCGTTGAAGTAGGCCGGAACGGTGATGACGGCCTCGGTCACCGTTTCGCCGAGATAGTCCTCGGCCGTCTTCTTCATCTTCATCAGCACCTGGGCGGAGATCTCGGGCGGCGCCATTTTCTTGCCGCGCACTTCGACCCAGGCGTCACCGTTCTGAGCCTGCACGATCTTGTACGGCACCAGCTTGATCGCCTTCTGCACTTCCGCGTCCTGGTAGCGGCGGCCGATCAGGCGCTTTACGGCGTAAAGCGTGTTCTTGGGATTGGTGACCGCCTGGCGCTTGGCGGGCGCGCCGACCAGCACTTCGGCGTCGTCGGTGTAAGCCACGATCGACGGAGTGGTGCGTGAGCCTTCCGAGTTTTCGATGACCTTGGGCTGGCCGTTTTCCATGATGGCCACGCACGAGTTTGTGGTGCCCAGGTCGATGCCGATGATTTTTGCCATTGGTGGATTCCTCGCTTCCGATTTCTGAGTTCGCTTGTCTTCGAGCTAGTTTTGGGTGGCCCGCGGGGGTTTCAAGCAGACGGCTGGCGCAAGACCGCTCAGCGCTCCTTCGCCTTCGCCACGGTGACCAGGGCCGGCCGCAGCACGCGGTCGTTCAGCAGATAGCCCTTCTGCAGCACATGCAGGACGGTGTTGGGCGTCTTGTCCGACTCGACGGTAGTCATCGCCTGATGCTTGTGGGGGTCGAACTTCTCGCCGACCGGATTGACTTCTTTGATGGCGAACTTGTCGAACGCCCCGTCGAGTTGCTTGAGCGTCAGCTCCACGCCGCGGCGAAGGGCGTCCAGCGTGGCATTGTCCGCGGTGAGCGCGGCCTCGAGGCTGTCGCGCACCGGAAGCAGCTGGGCGGCGAAGGTCTCCAACGCGTACTTGTGGGCGTTGGCGATATCGGCTTGCGCCCGCTTGCGGATGTTGTCCGCTTCGGCCTTGGCGCGCAGCCAGGCGTCATGATGTTCCTGGGCCTGCAGCTCCGCCCGGCGCAGCATCTCCTCCAGACTGGGCATTGTTTCCCCGCTGGCGTCAGTCGGTGGTGACTGTCCTGTCTCCCCGGCCTCGGCGCTCGGGGAGCCCATCCGGCCAGCGAGGCTATGTTCCTGATCCCGCATGGATTCTGTCTCCTTGAGTCGGCACGGCGGAGATGGGGGCCCGGACGCGCCTTTCAAGACCTCGATGCCTGGCAGGGTACTGATATAACTCAGCTGCGCGCCCCCATCGCCAGCGCGCGCAGACGGCTCGCTTCGGCCGCACGCCGCGCCGCCGGGTCGTCCTCGCCGGTGCCTGCCCAGCCGCGCAGGTTATCGAGCGCCATGTCGGTCAGCGCCCGGATCCAGTCGTCGCGCTCGTTCAGGCACGCGATGTAGTGAAATTCCCGGCCTCCGGCGCTCAGGAACGCGGCCTTCGCCTCGATCGCGATCTCCTCGAGCGTTTCGAGGCAATCTGACACGAAGCCGGGACACATGACGTCGATCCGCCCGACTTTGCGTTTGCCCAGCTCCGCTACGGCGTTCATGGTGTACGGCGTCAGCCAGCGAGCACGCCCGAAGCGCGATTGGAAGGCGACCAGGACCTGCTCTGGCTTGAGGCCGAGCGTTTCGGCGAGCAGCCGCGCGGTCTTCTGGCACTCGCAGTGGTAGGGATCGCCGCGGTCGAGCATGAAGCGCGGCACCCCGTGGAAGCTCATCACCAGGCGGTCGGGGCGGCCGCTCACCATCCAATGATCCCGGACGCTCTGCGCCAGCGCTTGAATGTAGCCGGGGTGATCGTGAAAGTGCTTGACCACGCGCAATGCCGGCACGTTTCGCACACGCGACAAAGCAGCGCCGAGCGCATCGTAGGCGCTGCCCGTCGTGCTAGCGGCATATTGCGGATACAAGGGGATGACCAGCACGCGCTCGCAGCCGCGCTCGCGCAGGGCCCGCAGCTTCTCCTCGACTGTGGGTCGCCCGTAGCGCATTGCCCACTCGACCTCGAGCCGCGCCTTGGTCCGCTCACCCAGGTATCCGCGCAGAAGCCGAGCCTGCCGCTCGGTGTGCACCGCGAGCGGCGAGCCCTCGGTGGTCCAGATCTTCGCATAGCGCCCGGCGGACGCGCTCGGCCGGGTGTTGAGGATGATCCCGTTCAGGATCGGCCACCACAGCGCGCGCGGAATCTCGACGACACGGCGGTCGGACAGGAACTGTCTGAGATACGGGCGCAGCGCGCGCGATGTAGGCGCGGCGGGCGTGCCCAGATTGATCAGCAGAATCCCCGTCCCGGGGATGGCGCCGTGCTGGTGGCGAGGTTCAGGGATGAACACCCTGGCCGCTCACTCGATCGCCTTGCTCCGTTGCGACATGGCGCTGGACAACAGGCGCGCGGTGATCTCCACGATCGGGATGACGCGCTCGTACGCCATGCGCGTGGGGCCGATCACGCCAACCGTGCCTACCACCTGCCCATCCACCTCATACGGAGCGGTGACGATGCTGCACTCGTCGAGTGGCACCAAACCGGACTCGCCACCGATGTAGATCTGTACACCGTGCGCCCGGCTGCCCATCTCGAGCAGCTGCAGCAGGCTGGTGCGCTGCTCCAGCAGGTCGAACAAGCGCCGCAGGCTCGCCATGTTGGACGACAGGTCCTGCACGTGCAGCAGGTTGCGCTCGCCGGACAGCACGTACTCCTCGGCGGGTCCCGCGACCGCGTCGCTGCTCGCCTCGACTGCCCGCGTGAGAAGCTGGGTCATGTCGTCGCGCAGTTGGCGCAGCTCCTCGCGCAGGCGCTCCTTGATCTCGTCGAAGCCGAGCCCCGCGTAGTTCTGATTGAGAAAGTTGGCGGCTTCTGTCAGCTCGGATGCTTTGTACACCTTCTCTGTCAGCATGATCCGATTCTGCACGTCGCCCTCGGGCGTGACGATGATCAGCAACACACGCTTCTCCGACAGCGGCAGGAAGTCGATGTGCCGGAAGGACACAGAACGCCGCCGCGGGGCCATCACTACGCCGGCGAATCGCGTCAGATCGGACAGGATATGCGAGGCGGAGTGCACCATACGCTGGGTGTTCTCCACCTGCAGCTGCCCTTCGAGCTGGTCGATCTCGACGCGGTCCAGCGGCCGGACAGTGAGCAGCGTGTCGACGAAGAAGCGATAGCCACGCGCGGTGGGCACTCTTCCGGCGGAGGTATGGGGGCTCGCCACGAACCCGAGGTCCTCGAGGTCCGCCATGATGTTGCGGATACTGGCGGGGCTCAGATCCAGGCCGGAGTAGCGCGACAGCGCGCGCGAGCCGAGCGGCTGGCCCTCGCTGATATAGCGTTCCACCAGCGTCTTGAGCAGAATCTGCGCGCGTTCGCTCAGCATGGTGGGCATTGTATCCAAAGGCACACGGGGGGACACTCCGTACAGCGGCCGGCGCCGCGGAGGCTGCCCGTCCAAGGCCAGTCTCACCGGCTCACCGGCGCCGCGCGGGTAGGTTCTATAATCGGGGCCATGACGCTCGCCTTCAAGACTATCGCGCTGATCGGCAAGTACAAGAGCCCCGAGATCGCGGAGCCGCTGCTCGAGCTTGCGCGCTTTCTCCAGGCCCGTGGCGTGCGTGTGCTGCTCGACCCGCTCACCGCTGCCCACGTCGTGGGCAACAACCTCGAAGTGCTGCCGCTCGATCAGGCTGCACGCCTGTCCGATCTCGCCATCGTGATCGGCGGCGATGGCACGATGCTCAATATCGCGCGCACGTTGGCGCCGTTCGAAGTCGCGCTGGTAGGCGTGAATCAGGGCCGCCTCGGCTTCCTGACCGACATCTCGATCCACACGATGCTGCAGACCATCGGCGACATGCTCGACGGGCAGTTCGTGACCGAATCTCGCATGCTGCTCGCCTGCCAGGTCATGCGCGGCGGCGAGGCGGCGCTCGAGGTACTGGCCTTCAATGACGCGAGCATCAGCAAGGGGGCCGACGGCGGTCTGATCGAGCTCGAGGTGCGCATCGACGGCCAGTTCCTGTACGTGCTGCGCTCGGACGGACTGATCGTGGCCACGCCAACCGGTTCCACGGCTTACGCCCTGTCGGCGGGTGGCCCGATCTTGCATCCCGCGCTGTCGGTGTTCGCTCTGGTGCCGGTGTGCCCGCACACGCTATCCAACCGTCCCATCGCCGTCAGCTCGAACGCGCTGATCGACGTCGAGATCCACAAGGGCGCGGCCGCCCAGATTCATCTGGACAGCCACTCGCACTTCGAGCTGAAGGCGGCGGATCTGATCCGCGTGCGGCGCTACCCGCGCAGCATCCGACTGCTTCATCCGGTAGGGCACGACTACTACCGCATGCTGCGCGAGAAGCTGCACTGGAGCGAGACGCTGTAGCCCCCGGAGTCGCTGCGCCAGACCAGCAACGTGCCCACGCGCCAGACAGTCGACCGAGCAGCGCTGCCCGCGTGCGCCCGGTGCGCATAGATCTATGTTGCGTACACTCGCGATCCGCGATTTCGTCATCGTCGACAGGCTCGACCTCGAGTTCGACGCTGGTTTCACCGTATTGACCGGCGAGACCGGCGCGGGTAAATCGATCCTGATCGATGCGCTGTCCCTGGTACTGGGGGAGCGCAGTGACGCCGAGCTGGTGCGCGACGGTTGCGCGCGCGCCGAGATCAGCGCCGAATTCGACATTCGAGCGCTGCCCGACCTCACGCTTTGGCTCGAGACCAACGACCTCGCCGGCGAGCCCGGCGTGTGCCTGCTGAGACGCGTGCTCGAAGCGGGCGGCCGTTCGCGCGCCTACCTCAACGGGAGGCCATCGACGCTCGCGCAGCTCAAGGAGCTGGGCGAGCGGCTGGTCGACATCCATGGCCAGCACGAGCATCAATCCCTGGTACGCTCCGCCGCTCAGCGCGATCTCCTGGATGCGTTCGGCGGCTCGTTGCCACTGGCGCGAGACGTCGAGCAGGCCTGGCGGCGTTGCCAGGAGCTCAAACGCCGGCGCATCGAGTGGGAGAGCAACGCGGAAGCGCTGGCGGCCGAGCGGGAGCGGCTCCAGTGGCAGGTCCGGGAGCTGACACAGCTCGCCTTCTCCGCCGCGGAGTGGGGTGAGCTGCAAGCCGATCACCGGCGGCTGGCCCATGCCGCCAGCCTGATCGAGACCGTCGAGTCGGCGCTCGAGCTCCTATCCGAAGGTGAAGCAGCGGCGCTCACGACGCTGAGCGGCGTCGTCTCACGCCTGCAAGCGGCGCAGCAGTTCGACGCCGACCTGACGGATGTTCTGAACATGCTGGAACCCGCGCAGATCCAGATTCAGGAAGCGGCGTATAGCCTGCGCCACTACCGTCAGCGGCTGGATCTCGACCCGGCTCGATTACGCGATGTCGAGCAGCGCCTGGATGCGGTGCACTCGACCGCGCGCAAGTACCGCTGCACGCCGGACGAGCTGCCGGAGCTGCTGGCACAGGCTGAGAGCCGCCTGGCGGAACTGGGCGGCGCTGCGGGAGCGCAGGCGCTGCTCAAGGAAGAGCGCGAGGCTGGTGAGGCCTATCTCTCGCTCGCACGCCAACTCACTGAGCGGCGCAGTCGGGCTGCGCATGAGCTTGCAGCCCAGGTGACCGACTCGATGCAAAAGCTTGCCATGGCCGGCGGCCGTTTCGAAATCGAGTTGGAGCGGCTCTCCGCGGGCGGTGCGCACGGTCAGGAGCGGATCGAATTCCAGGTTGCGCCGCATGCGGGCGCAGTCCCGCGGCCGCTGGCGAAGGTGGCATCCGGCGGCGAGCTTTCGCGCCTGAGTCTGGCCGTTCAGAGCGTCACGAGCCAAGTGGCACGCGTGCCCGTCCTCATCTTCGATGAAGTGGATGCAGGCATCGGGGGCCGCGTCGCCGAGATCGTAGGGCGGATGCTCAAGGAGCTGGGCCGGCGGCACCAGGTCATGTGCATCACGCATCTGCCGCAGGTCGCGGCGGCCGCGGATCACCAGTGGCGCGTGGCCAAGCGGCAGGTGGCAGGCGGGGCCCTGAGCAGCGTGACGCCGCTCGCCTCGGGCGATCGGGTGGACGAGATCGCGCGTATGCTGGGCGGGATCCGGATCACCGATACCACGCGTAAGCACGCTGCCGAGCTGCTCGGGAAAATCTGATCGAGCAACCGAGCTTGCCGCTTAGAGCTACCTTAAAGATCGGAAGCGCAGGGCCGCTAGAGGGGAGGCTGTGTCAGCGCTTCTGCCGGTACTGGCAGTTCGTCTTGATGCAGTCCGCGAAAATCTGGAGCGAGTGCTCCTGAATATTGAAACCGCGCTCCTTGGCGACCTTGAGCTGGCGCTTCTCGATCTCTGAGTCGAAGAACTCCTCCACGTGCCCGCATTGGATGCACACCAGATGGTCGTGATGCCCGCCTTCGTTCAGCTCGAACACCGCCTTGCCGGCCTCGAAGTGATGGCGGATCAGAATGCCAGCCTGCTCGAACTGGGTGAGCACGCGATAGATGGTGGCAAGCCCGATATCCATGCCTTCCTTGAGCAGCACCTTGTACACGTCCTCCGCCGTGAGGTGCCGCACGTCGCTGTTCTCAAACAGATTGAGAATCTTCAGCCTCGGCAGAGTCGCCTTCAGGCCGATGGTCTTGAGGTCGTGGGACTTGGTCATGGCAAGCGCTGACAGCGCG
>DASPUW010000362.1:0-3949 GCA_035622675.1 Burkholderiales bacterium
CGCATGCTCGCATCCCAAAGCGAGGCCTGGGACTGGGCGCTGCGGTGCGACGGATCCGGGAGCTGCACGGAATCGGACAGGAAGTGCTGGCCGAACGCAGCGGGCTCAGTCAGGGTTATCTCTCGCAGATCGAAAGCGGCTCGTGGACTGCGGTGACCGAAGATGCCCTGGGGAGAATCGCCGCGGCACTTGGCGTAGAGCCTTGGGTGATTCTGGCTCAGGCGGCCGGTCTCAAGCTCGACGAGATCGAGCGGTTCACCGACGAGGAGCGCGTCTGGCTCGATGCTTTCCGTGCGCTGGATCCGGAGCAGCGGGAGACGATCTTAAGGGTGGCCACGGTCATGAGACGCGCTTCACCGCGCCGGCGAAGCCGGTAAGGTCTAATTCCCGCGCACGTGCGGCGGCTTAGGCGGAGGGTAAATGCTCGGCGCGACCATGGCTGATGCAACGCGTTCGGCCTCGTCAAGGGCGTGGTGACGTCTTGTTGCGCACTCCCGGACCGCTCAGGCTCGCGTTTGCACGGGCAACGCAGGCTTCCGATCGAGACTGAGGGATAAACGCGCTGGGCTAACAGACGCAGGTTCTAGACTCAGAGTGCAGACTGAATGTCTGTCCTGGAGAAGTCCTCGCCCTTGAACAGAAGCGACTCCGCTCGTTGTTTGGCAAGTGCATACGAAAAGCAATCGCCGAAGTTAAGCGCCGCGGGGTGCCGACCTCTGCCGAATTGCCTTAGAGCGGAGTAGGCCAATTCAGCCTGTGCGAGATCGACAGGCTCGATCTTGGCCTGCATTTTCTTTACCAGCGCTCGAAACGCGTCAACCCCTCGTTCGCCACGACGAGTGGTGATCACTTGGGCGGTCTCTACCCAGGTCGCCGCGCTGATTCTGCGATCGGCTGCCTCCGCGATGGCAGTTGCATAGGCCGCCGCGTCAGCCTCGTTGAGCAGGATCGCGAGCAAGGCTGATGTATCGAGGATCATCGGTCAGCGCGGCAGTCCGTGCTCGTCGTAGCCGATGACCTCCTCGGCACTGCGGGAATCGAGCTCGGGCATCGCTGCACAACGCCTGCCGATCTCCAGTAACTGGTCCGGGTCGAGCCTTGTGGTCGACTCTGAAGTGCTTTCGTGCAGAGCTTCCAAAAGTGCAATCACCTCTTGATTCACTGAGCGACGATGGGCGCCCGCCCTACGTCGCAACCAGGCATGAAGGGCTCTAGGAACGTCCCGCACCGTAAGTGTCGGCATGATCGACCTAGCATCACAATGATTGCAATAAGCTATCACCTCTCGGGATCCCGGACAAGAAAAACACAGTCGGAATATCGAATTCTGGCGCTCGAAGAATCAAAGGGTTAGTAAGGGGGAGTGAGCCAAAATATTCCGAGAATTCGAGGTCATGACTTACAAATAATCAATAAGATAGACATTCACCGTGGCCCGGATTGTGATTCCGGTTGTCGCGGGTTCGAGTCCCGTCAGCCACCCCAATATCTTTCGACCGTCTCAGCGAGCGTTACGACAGCTCGCTCAAAAGCGCTTTGGCCTCTTTCAGGTCTTTGGTGTCGAAGCCCTCCGTGAACCAACCGTAGACTGCTGCGAGCAGATCGTAGGCTTCCCTGCGCTTGTGCTGCGATTGCCACAGGCGAGCCAGGGATGAGGCGGCGCGCAACTCGTAGCCCTTGGCTTGCTGCATGCGCGCTGTCTCCAGAGCTCTGACGAAACAGCGCTCAGCAGACGCTGGATCGGATGCGGCCCGCAGGCGATAGAGCTCCCCCAGTGCCCGATGCATTTCGGGCTCGTGCGAGCGGTGCCCTGTGCGATCGATGATGGCGACCGCTTCATCAAGCAGGTGCTGCGCTTCGTCGAACTGACCCAAAGCGGTAAGCGCCTTGGCTCGCATCATGTTCGCCAGGGGAATCAAATGCAGCGGGCCCGTGTCGCGCCAGCCTTTGGCCCCGACTGCGAGCATGGCGTGGCCCCGCTCATGCTCCCCGGCCGCGATCAGCGCACACCCCTCCCAGAAAGGAACGATCGCTTCGGCCATGAAGGTAATGCCGAGATCCTGGGCGATGGCCTTCGCCTCCTGCAGCCATTCTCGCGCGACGCGTGTCTCGCCGCAGGCGGTCAGTCCGACTGTTCCGACTGAAAGGGAAACGAAAAGATTCATGGGGTGCCCGAGCTGGCGCGCCAGCCTCAACTGTTCTTCGGCCGCGCGCTGCGCCTGCTCCGGATACCCCAGCGCCCAGAGCCACTCCGCGGCCCAGGCGACCATCAGGCACTTCGGGTCATGGACGTAGCTGATCGCGAGCTGACCGTGTGCCTCAGCATCGTAAATCGCCAGCATCGATTCGGCCGCCTTGCGCGCTTGTAGCGGATTGCCGGTGAACCAGCACGAAAGCGCTGCCGCCATTTCGGCGATTACTGCTGTGGTCGAGTCTTGACGCGAGTGAGCAAGCGCGCGAAGCTCCGTCACGATCTCCTGGTTTCTCGCATACTCGCAGCGCATCATCTGGTGAAACCAGATGTAAAACAGAATCACGACCAGCTTGTCGTCTTCGCGTAGGCGGATCGCCAGGTCCCGCGCAGGGCCCAGCGTCGTCACGACTTCGATGGCGGCCCAGCCCCGTGATGCGAGATGGGCAGCGCTGAGTAACAGCCTGATATCCAGCTCTTGTCTGTCGCGCTCGTTTCCCGTCGGCAGCAGCTCGTTAACCCTCAACGCCGCGCTCAGATGTCCCACCGCCTCCGGCAATGCCACTCGCGCCAGCGCACGCTGACCGGCCTGGATCCAATATGGCACCGCGCGCGCATGGAGGCTGGCTAGCGTGAAGTGATGGGCGAGCAGCTCGGGCTCAACCTGCGCTGTCTTCGTCAACCCAGTCTCGAGTACTTGAGCGATCTGGGCATGAAGTTGCGAGCGCTTGCTCTTGAGCAGCGAGTCATAGGCAGCGTCTTGCACGAGCGCGTGCTTGAAAGTGTAGGTCGCGTCGGGTGGTGCGCCGCGTCTGAACATGAGGCCGCTCGTGGTCAGCTGCTCCAGAGCCTCATCGAGCTTTGGCCCTCTGAGTGGAGATACGGTCGCAAGGAGTTCGTACGAGAATTCGCGTCCGATGCAGGCCCCGATCTGGGCCACCTCCCGCACGGGTGCAAGTCTGTCCAGGCGAGCGATGAGCGAATCGCGCAGCGTGGTTGGGATAGCCAGGGCGGGCAGAGCGCCTTCGAGGGCATACCGATCGCCGATGTCGCGCAGAACTTTCGATTCGAGCACCGACTTCGTGAGCTCTTCCACGAATAGCGGTACCCCGTCGGTACGAGTGACGATCTGCTCCAGCACGTCGGAGGGCAGTGATTTGCCGCCAGTCAGCTGCTCTACGAGCGCAGCGCCTTGGCGCCGTCCCAGACGGGACAAGCCAAGGACCGTGACATGCGCCTGCTCACTCCAGCGCGGGCTGTACTCTGGCCGGTACGTGACAACCAGCATTACGGGCAGCCGTTGCAGGCGCGGCACGAGCAGGTCAAGCAACTCCTGACTTGTGGCGTCGATCCAGTGAACGTCCTCGTAGATCATCAACACTGGTTGCCGTCGGCCGAGCGTTTCGACTTGCATCGCAAGCGCTTCGAGGGTTCTGTCTTTTTGTTTTTGCGGCGAGAGGCTGAGCGATGGGTAACGCTCGGTTGGAAGCGAGAGCATAGACGCCAGCAGGGGAGCGGCTTCGGCGATTTGAACCCCACTGCCTGCGATCACCGCCTGCATTTTGTCCAACTTCTGGTCGACGGTGTCGTCGCGCACAAAGCCTGTTGCGCGCTCGAACTGCTCGATGACCGGGTACAGGGCAGAATTGGCGTGGTACGGTGAGCACTGATAGCGTAAGGGCATGTACGGTTCATTACCGAGCCGTTCCCTCAGCGCGCGCGTCAGCCTGGATTTGCCGATTCCGGGCTCGCCTCCGA
>DASPUW010000363.1:0-2667 GCA_035622675.1 Burkholderiales bacterium
TGAGGTTGGCCCTCTTCCTACCCCTCGGCGTTGCCATACCACCTCGCGGTGGCTGCAGGGTTCGCCGATGTGAGCCCCGTTGTCACTCTGCCCTTGCGGGCAGAGGCGACCGCGTGTTGATCGAACCCGCGTCCGCAAGCCCTCTACAGTCAGCTCTACATGTTTAGCCAGGTCATTTGATTTAACCGCACACCCGCCGGGCCGGCAGGCTGGTGCTTGGCGAGTTACCTAGCGATTTAGCGCTGGGCAAAGTAACCCTGCACGGCGCGATCTCATGTGCATGACTCTGCGTTCGTCACCCTTGCGGGATCGGATCCGGCGCATGAGCACACCGGGAGCAGAGTCCAGCCGGTATTAGGCGGCTAGAGCGTAGTTGTCGTCGTTGGCGACTATAAGATTTCCAGCGGATTTACAAGGTAACTGGACCTTGACATGCACTGCGCTGCTTCGCGACCCACGTCGAAACCAGATCGCCCCCATTCGGAAATCCGCGCCATCGGCGCAAGTCATGATCGACCCTGCCAACAGCTGTCCGAACGTTTGAAATTATCTCATAGCTGCGGGCGGTTAGAGCAGATTCAAGAGCTCCAGCGGGTGCTCGATGTAGGCGTCTGCGCCCCACTCACGCGGCGGCTTGCAGTCACCGAGGTAGCCGTATAGCGCGACCACCGGTGTCATGCCTGCTGCGTGGCTTGCCTGGACATCGCGTTCATCATCGCCGACGTAGCAGCACTGTGCGGGGTCGCAGCCCAGCCGGCGGCTCGCTTCGAACAGCGGATCCGGGTGCGGCTTGGCGCGCGACACGGTGTCGCCGCCGACCACGCAGCCCGCGCGCTCGCTCAGGCCCAGCGCCTGTATCAGGGGAACAGTAAAGCGTTCCAACTTGTTGGTGACTATGCCCCAGAGCAAGCTGCGCTGTTCCAGCCCGTCGAGAAGCTCGGCCATCCCCGGGAACAGCCGCGTCTCTCGGAACAGGTTGTGTTCGTACAGCGCGAGGAACTCGTCGCGCAATGCCGGGTAGTCCGGGTCTCCCGTCTCGAGGCCGAACCCGGCGCGCAGCATGCCGCGAGCACCGTGCGAAACATGCTGGCGCAGCGCGGTCACCGGCAGCTCCGGCCGGCCGTGACCGCGCAGCTGCAGGTTGAGGACATACGCCAGATCGGGGGCCGTGTCCGCGAGCGTCCCGTCCAGGTCGAAGAGCACCGCGCGCGAGGCGAGCGCTGCGGCCGAGTTGCTCATGCGGCGCGGGTGCGCAGGATGTAGTTCACGGCGCTGTCCGGGGTGAGCGAGTAGGTGCGCGTGAACGGGCTATAGCTCATGCCGATGATCGCTTCCACCTCGAGGCGCGCCTGGCGGCACCATGCGGACAGCTCGGACGGCCGGATCAGCTTGGCGTACTCGTGTGTACCACGCGGCAGCAGATGGAGCAGGTACTCCGCGCCCACGATGGCGAACAGGAACGCCTTGAGGTTGCGGTTGATGGTGGCGAAGAACGCCAGCCCGCCGGGCTTGAGCAGCTGCGCGCAGGCCTGCACCTGGCTCGCCGGGTCGGGCACGTGCTCGAGTACTTCCATGCAGGTGACAACGTCGAAACCGTGCGGCTCCCTTTGCGCCAGGTCCTCGGCGGCTATGTTGAGGTATGCGACACGGTGACCGCTCTCCGCGAGGTGCAGCTGCGCGACTTTCAGCGCCGGCTCGGACAGATCGATCCCGGTCACCTCCGCGCCGCAAGCCGCCATCGCCTCGGACAAGATGCCGCCGCCGCAGCCGACATCGAGCACGCGCTTGCCGCGCAGCCCGGCGGCATCATCGATCCATTTCAGCCGCAGTGGGTTGATGTCGTGCAGCGGTTTGAACTCGCTGGCGGGATCCCACCAGCGATGCGCGAGCTGGCTGAACTTCTCCAACTCTTCCGGATCGACATTGACGCTCAAGATTGCTCCGCGATGCGCGCTTGCCAGGCACGGGCTTTGGCGCGCAACTGCCCTGGATCGAGGCTGGTCAAGTGCCCATCCTGCAGTTGGGCCCGACCCGCGACCCATACGTGCGATACATCCTCGCGGCCCGCTGCGTACACCAGGTGCGACAGCGGGTGGTACACGGGCGCGAGCCCGGTGGTATCCAGGTTGACCGCACACAGGTCGGCCAGCTTGCCCGGCACGATGGATCCGATGCGCTGCTCGAGTCCGAGCGCGCGTGCAGCGCCGAGGGTTGCCATGTACAGCGCGTTCTCGGCAGGCACGCTGTCGGCGCGGCCCGATTGCGCCTTCGCCAGCAGCGCCGCGATGCGCATTTCCTCGAACAGGTCCAGCCGATTGTTGCTCGCTGCGCCGTCGGTGCCCAGCCCCGTGTTGAGGCCACGCTCCACGAAGCGGGCCAGTGGTGCTATGCCGCTGGCAAGCTTGAGATTGGAGGACGGACAGTGCGCCGCGCTCGCGCCTTGCGCCGCCAGCAGATCGATCTCGTGCTCGAGGAGGTGGACCGCGTGCACGGCGATCAAGCCCGGTCCCAGCAGGCCGAGCCGATGCAGCCGCTCGAGCGGCCTGACCCCGTAGCGGGTGAGGCTCTCGCGGATCTCATCCTGCGTCTCATGCAGGTGCAGGTGGATGGGAACCTCCAGCTCGGCCGCGTAGGTGCGGATCTGCTCGAAGCTGCGATCGCTTACCG
>DASPUW010000364.1:0-5011 GCA_035622675.1 Burkholderiales bacterium
CAACGTGGTCGAGGGCGATCGCAAGCGCGTACAGGCGTACGAGGGCGTGGTGATCGCCAAGCGCAACCGGGGACTCAACTCTTCGTTCATCGTGCGCAAGATCTCCTCGGGCGAAGGAGTCGAGCGGACGTTTCAAACCTACTCACCGCTCATCGCCAGCATCGAGGTCAAGCGGCGCGGTGATGTGCGCCGCGCCAAGCTGTACTATCTGCGTCAGCGCTCCGGCAAGTCGGCCCGCATCCGCGAGAGGCTGCACAGCGTCGATCGTGGCGGCGAGCAGGACTCCGCTGGCAGCGAGGAATAGGGCTGCGAACGTCGGCCGGCGTGCGTGCCTTGGCTGGATGGGGTACGCGATGCTCGAAGGCTACAGCGCAAGACTGCAGGGGCCGTTTGCCGTGCTGGGGATCCGCACGCGCGGCGAGCTGCTGACCGGGATTGAATACCTGCCGCTGGAAGCGGCCACCCTGAAACCGATCGACCGCTTCGCGCGCGAGGTTTGCCGCCAGCTCGCCAGATACCTCGACGATCCGAGCTTTGCCCTTGACCTGCCGTTCGAGTGGCAGGGTACGGCTTACCAGCAACGGGTATGGGAAGCGGTGCGGGCGATTCCGCGCGGCAGCGTTCTGAGCTACCTGGAAGTGGCACGTCGCATCGGCTCTGCGCCGCGCCCGGTCGGGACAGCGTGCGGCGCGAACCGCATCCCGCTGCTCATTCCGTGCCACCGGGTGGTTGGCAGCGGCGGGCTCGGTGGATTCATGCACAGCCGCAGCGGCCAGCCGCTCCAGATCAAGCGCTGGCTGCTGCGTCACGAAGGTGCCGTCGAGTAGCACGTCCCTGTCCGCGTTGGATCAGCGCGCGCAGGCGCTGCTCGACGAATTCAGCGATGCGCTGTGGCTGGAAGACGGCCTGGCGCGCAACACCCTCGACAGCTACCGGCGAGACCTGCGCCAGTTCGCAGGCTGGCTGCGCGAGACCCGCTCTCTCGGTCTGCTGGAGGCGGGCCATGCCGATCTGCTCGGCTATCTGGCCGCGCGCTTTCACGCCAAGGCTCGGGCGAGCTCGACCGCCCGGCTGCACTCGAGCCTCAAGCGCTTCTATCAGTTCGCCGTGCGTCAGGGCAAGCTGCAGGCCGACCCGACCCTCAACATCGACGCGCCCAAGCGCGCACGCGGGCTGCCGAAGACCCTAACTGAGCGCGACGTAGAGCAGCTCCTGGCCGCTCCAGCCGTGAGCGCGCCGCGCGGTCTGCGCGACCGCGCGATGCTCGAGGTGCTCTATGCCAGTGGACTGCGCGTGTCGGAGCTGGTGACGCTCAGCGTGGCGCAGCTTTCCCAGGATATGGGCGTCGTGCGCATCCTCGGCAAGGGCAGCAAGGAGCGGCTGGTCCCAGTCGGCGAGGTCGCACTCGACTGGGTGCGGCGCTACGCGCGCGAAGCGCGCCCGGCATTGCTCGGTCAACGGCGCAGCAATGCCCTGTTCGTCACCTCGCGCGGAGAGCCGATGACGCGCCAGGCTTTCTGGCACCTGATTCGGCGTTATGCGGTTCAGGCCGGTATCCGCACCGCGCTGTCCCCGCACACACTGCGCCACGCGTTCGCCACGCATCTGCTCAACCACGGCGCGGACCTGCGCGTGGTGCAGCTGCTTCTCGGGCACGCGGACATCTCGACGACGCAGATCTACACGCACGTCGCGCGCGAGCGGTTGAAGCAGCTGCACGCAAAACACCACCCGAGAGGCTGAGCGGGCGTCGAGGCTACCCGTTCGCAGCGACGGACAGCGTAAGATGCGGCACATGACCTCTCTCATGTGCGTGATCGGGGCATACCTGATCGGCTCAGTTTCATTTGCTGTGCTCGCGAGCCGCATCTTCGGTTTGCCAGACCCGCGCACCTACGGCTCGGGCAATCCGGGCGCCGCTAATGTGCTGCGCAGCGGAAAGCTGACGGCCGCGCTGTTCACGCTCATCGGGGACGCCGCCAAGGGCGTGGCTGCGGTACTGCTGGCTCGCCTCCTTGCGCCGGCTCTCGGCTTCGGACCCGTCACCGTGGCCCTCTGCGCCTTGGCTGTCGTTTTGGGCCACCTCTATCCGGTGTTCTTCGAGTTCAAAGGCGGCAAGGGAGTCGCTACGTCGTTCGGCGCTTTGCTGGCCCTGAGTCCGTGGGCAGCGCTGGTCGCGGTGGCCGTGTTCCTGCTGGTCGTGATGCTGTCTCGTTACGTCTCTCTGGCTAGCATCCTGGCGGCAGGCGCCGCCGCTGTGGCGAGTGCGCTGGTGTCGGGTTGGGGTGCGCAGACCGCGGCGGTGCTGGCGATAGCGGCGCTAGTCGTCTGGCGCCACCGCACCAACATCCAGCGTCTGTACCGCGGAACCGAAAGCAAGCTGAATCTGCGCCGCCGTGCTGCACCGCGCGTCGGCTAGGCCGGCGGCGCGAGCTGCTCGAGCTCCCAGCGCGCACGCACGTTGAACTCCAGGTCGCGATGCGGCGCGTGCAGCAGGCGCAACGCACCGGCGAAGGCGATCATCGCGCCGTTGTCCGTGCAGAATTCCAGTTCCGGATAGCGCGCCGTAAAGCCTCGTGCGTTTGCTTCCTCCCGGAGCCGTGCACGGAGCTTCGCATTGGCTCCTACCCCGCCCGCCACCACCAGCTGGTCCAGTCCGGCTGATTCAAGAGCGGCGACCGCTTTGCCGGCAAGCACGTCGACTATGGCGGCCTCCACGCCAGCAGCAAGGTCCGCGCGCAACTGAGCATCTGCAGGCCCGCGGCCCAGGGCCGTGAGCGCTGCGGTCTTGAGTCCGCTGAAGCTGAAGTTGAGGTCGGCCGTGCCCAGCATCGGACGCGGAAGCTTGATCCGCTCCGGGTTGCCGCGCTCGGCCAGACGAGCTATCGCCGGACCGCCCGGGTAGCCGAGCCCGAGCAGCTGCGCGGTCTTGTCGAAGGCCTCTCCAGCCGCGTCGTCCACGGTCTCACCCAGCAGGACGTAGCGCCCGAAGCCGTCTACCCGCATGAGCTGAGTGTGCCCGCCGGAGACAAGCAGCGCGACGAACGGAAATCGAGGCGGGTCGCCCGAAAGCAGCGGCGAAAGCAGGTGACCTTCGAGATGATGCACCCCGACCACGGGTATGCGCAGGGCATAGGCCATCGCGGTGGCGACCGCGGCTCCAACCAGCAAAGCCCCGGCCAGGCCCGGGCCTTGCGTGAAGGCGATGCCGCCCAGGTCTGGCAGGTTGCGTCCGCTCTGCGACAGGACCTGGCGCACCAGGGGGAGGAGCCGAGCGATGTGGTCGCGGGAAGCGAGCTCCGGCACGACCCCGCCGAAGTCGGCATGCATCGATACCTGAGAATACAGAGCGTGTGCGAGCAGACCCGGATGTACACCGTGCGCTGCGTGACCCGTCTCGTAGAGCGCTACCCCGGTCTCGTCGCAGGACGTTTCGATGCCCAGCACCAGCATGTTTGTTCGCTTTGCAGTACGGTGGGACGGCACGCCCGGCCGCTTCTGCTATAATGCTCGACTTTGCGAAAAGCCGGGCTATCTTGATAGCTGGGCAGCCGAGGGAAATGGGATTATGCCCACCGTGCGGGTGAAGGAGAACGAACCATTCGAAGTCGCGATGCGCCGCTTCAAGCGCACCGTCGAGAAGACCGGCCTGCTGACCGAGCTGCGGGCCCGCGAGTTCTACGAGAAACCGACCTCCGAGCGCAAGCGCAAGAAGGCGGCTGCGATCAAGAGGCACTTCAAGCGGTTGCGCGGCCAGCAGTTGCCGCCGCGGCTGTATTAGGCCGCATTGCCACACGGGGTCGACCGTGCGCGGCAGGGCAACACCCTGCCGCGCTGCATTTCAGCCTGCCGACGTTCACGGATAGGTCCGCATGAAACTGAAAGAGCGCGTTGTGGAGGACATGAAAGCCGCGCTTCGCGCCAAAGAGACGGCACGACTGTCGGCGCTGCGCCTGCTTCTCGCCGCAATCAAGCAACGTGAAGTAGACGAGCGCGTGGAACTGGGCGACGCTGAGGTGGTAGTTGTGATCGACAAGATGCTCAAGCAGCGGCGCGAGTCCATCAGCCAGTTTCAGGCCGCCGGACGGCACGACCTGGTGGCTGCGGAGGAGCACGAAGTACAGGTCCTCACCGGTTATCTGCCCGCCCGGCTGAGTCCCGCCGAGATCGAAGCCAGAGTGACGCAGGCGATCGCTGCGGTGGGAGCCCAGTCGGCACAGGACATGGGCAAGGTCATGTCGACGCTGAAGCGTGAGCTGACCGGGCGCGCCGACATGGCGCAGGTGTCCGTGTTGGTCAAGTCCAAGCTGGCGGGCTGACTTCTCGGCAGACGAGGTAGGGGCCACCTATAATGGGACGGCGCCGTCGCGGCGTGCCGGGTTGCGCCGCAGGTCGTCTGCGGTGTCCCGCGGGCGCGCGGCGAAAGCGAGTTGGGGACCAGTTTCTGTTCCTCGAGTGAGCCGACCCGGGCCGATGCAATGATTCCCAAAGCCTTCGTTCAAGAGCTCCTGGGGCGAGCCGACATCGTCGACGTCATCGAGTCTTACGTTCCCCTGCGCCGCGCGGGCTCGAATCTGGTCGCCTGCTGCCCGTTCCACGGCGAGAAAACACCTTCGTTCACCGTCAGCCCGACCAAGCAGTTCTATCACTGCTTCGGCTGCGGCGCGCACGGCAGCGCCATCGGTTTTCTGATGGAGTATGGCGGTATGGGCTTCGTCGAGGCGGTTAAAGACCTCGCCAGCCGTTGCGGAATGAAAGTGCCGGAGGTCGCGCCAAGTCCTCAGGAAGCCGCGCGGCAGGTCCAGTCCGAGGAGTTGACCGAACTACTGCAGCGCGCCGCACAGTTCTACAAGTCGGAGCTCAAGCGTTCCGAAAAGGCCATCGCATACCTCAAGGGCCGCGGGCTGACAGGAGAAATCGCGGCCCGCTTTCAGCTGGGATTCGCGCCTTCGGGCTGGCAGAATCTCGCCGCAGCGTTCTCCGACTATCAGGCCAAGGCACTGGTGGATGC
>DASPUW010000365.1:0-5263 GCA_035622675.1 Burkholderiales bacterium
CAGTTCCTGTACGTGACTTGGTTCCATCTAACGGGACGAGCCGCCAAGGCGCCAAGGTGAACCCGACAAGGGGTTGTAGCAAGCGGGCATTGGCCGCGACGCACAACATACAGCGTCAAACAAACCCGTCTTAGCGCGCGCTATGTGGCAGCTACGATATAGGTTTCCTTTGCGCCGTGGCGCCGTGGCGTCGTGGCGGCTACATCTTGCATCACAACACGACCGGTTTGTCGGGAAGCTCGTTCGGCCCCGAACGCTGAGACGGGAAGTGGCGCACAAGGTGCTCGCCGACCGCGCGGATGCCCTCGATCACGCCGGCCTCGTATTCGCCTTTGCCGAAGCGTTGCTCCATACGGCGGCAGATGGCGTCCCACCCGGAGCCGACGCGCAGGTGAATCCCGCGATCGGCGACGACCTCCACATCGCGGTCCGCCAGCAGCAGGTAGATCAGCACCCCGTTGTTGTGCTGCGTGTCCCACACGCGCAGCTGGGAAAATACCTCCAGCGCGCGCCCCTGCGCCGTCCGCCCTGCGAGCAACTCGGGCAGGTCGAGAGAGTGCTCCACCGCGAAACGTACCTGACCCTCGTGTGTCGCTTCTGTCTCTTGAATCGCGCGCTCGATCGCGCGCAGCGACGACGCGGGAAACGCGCGGCGCACGCTCCACGCCGTCGTGAACAGGTGCCGGAAGATACGCCCGAGATCCATAGCTACCATCGACCCGACGCGCCACCGCCACTGAAGCCGCCGCCGCCTCCGCTGAAGCCGCCGCCCCCGCCGAAACCGCCACCGCCGCCAAATCCTCCGCCGCCCCACCCTCCGAAGCCGCCTCGCCCCATGCGTGACCCGCCCCCGATCAGGGTGAACACGAAAGCGATCATGCCAGCCACCACCGCCACTCCTAGTGAGCTCAGCAGGAGCCACGCGATGCCTCCGGCAACGCCGCCCACCAAACCGGCAGCAGGCAGCCGACCCAGCACGGCGCGCAGCACGCCGCCCACCACGACGACCAGGATCATTCCGAGGACGAACAAAGACTGCAGGTTGCCGGCATCGACCTTGCTCCGGCTGCGCCATTGAGTCTTTTCGGGCGGAGGCAGCGACTCTCCGTCCACGACCTTCACCATTGCGTCCACGCCGGCGTCGATCCCGCCGTAGAACTCCCCGGACTTGAACCGTGGAACGACGATGTCTTCGATGATGCGGTTAGAGACCGCGTCGGGGAGCGCACCCTCCAGCCCCTGGCCGACCTCGATGCGCAGCGCGCGGTCGTCTTTCGCGACCAGCAACAGGGCTCCGTCATCCACCCCTTTGCGGCCCAGCTTCCACTGCTCGGCGACCCGGATCGAGTACGCTTCGATCGCTTCGGGCTTTGTCGTCGGCACGATCAGCACCGCGAGCTGGCTGCCCTTGCGCGCTTCGAACGCGGCGAGCTTCTGCTCCAAGCGCGCGGTCTCCTCGGCCGACAGGGTTCGAGTCAGATCGGTGACACGCGCATGCAGCGCGGGAATGGGGACCAGGTCCTGGGCCCAGCTCGCGCCGAGCGCCGGCAGCGCGCACAGTAGCAGCCCTGTCCAGCGCAGGGCCGCGTAATGAGACATCTTCTTCCTTATTGCTTCGGGCTGGGCACCGGCTGGGGGGCGGGCGCCTGATTCCCTGAGGCGCCTGGTTTGCCGAAATCCACTGTCGGCGGCTTGGCGACGGCCGCTTCGTTCTCGACGGTGAAGTTGGCCTTGGGGCGGTAGCCGAACACCATCGCTGTCAGGTTAACCGGAAACTGCCGCACCGTCGTGTTGTACTCCTGGACGGACTTGATGTAGCGCTGGCGCGCGACCGTGATCCGGTTTTCCGTGCCTTCCAGCTGGGCCTGCAGATCGCGGAAGTTCTGGTCCGACTTGAGCTGCGGATAATTCTCCACCACTACCAGCAGACGCGACAGGGCGGAAGTCAACTCGCCCTGGGCCTGCTGGAACTTGGCGAATGCCTCTGGATCGTTGACCAGCTCGGGCGTCGCCTGAATGGCCCCCACTTTGGCGCGTGCGTTGGTCACTCCGAGCAGCACGTCCTGCTCCTGCTGCGCGTAACCCTTCACCGTGTTCACCAGGTTCGGGATGAGATCCGCGCGGCGCTGGTACTGGTTGATCACTTCGCTCCAGGCCGCCTTGATCTGCTCGTCCTGCGCCTGAATCGTGTTGTAGCCGCATCCGCTCAGACCCATGCCGGCGCCGAGCAAAGTCAGAACCACCAGCCATCGTTTCATTCGCGATCCCCCCTGCTTAGGTAGTGACGATTGCTCAATTGAGGACCGCCCGGCCTGCTTTCAAGCCAGCCATGGTCTCGCGGGCGTAGCACAGGTCCTCCCAGGCTTTCGCCTTGTCGATCAGGTTGCGTAACAGATAAGCCGGATGATACGTGACGATGAGCGGCGTGCCGCGGAAGTCGTGCAGCCGCCCGCGCAAGCTGGCAATGCTCGCTTCGGTGTGCAGTAGGTTGGAGGCGGCGGTCTTGCCCAGCGCGATTATCAGCTTGGGTTCGATCAGCTGAACTTGGCGCTGCAGGTATGGTTCGCAGCGCGACGCTTCGAGCGGCTCGGGCGTGCGGTTGCCAGGAGGACGGCATTTGATGACGTTGGCGATGTAGACGTCCTGGCCGCGCTTGAGCCCGATCGATGCGAGCATGTTGTCGAGCAGACGTCCGGCCTGGCCCACGAACGGCTCGCCGCGCGCGTCTTCCTCGGCTCCCGGCCCTTCTCCGACGAATAGCCAGTCGGCGCGCTCGTCTCCGACGCCGAACACGCTCTGCTTGCGGCCGGCATGCAACGGACAGTCCGTGCAGGTCCTGACCATCTGCTTGAGCTCGGTCCAGTCGGCGCGCAGGATGCGCTCGTTGCGGGCGTGTTCTGCCTGAACACCGACCACGGGCGTCGATGGCGTGTCGCGCGTGCCGGTTGCGACGCCAGACTGTGCCGACCGTGCCCGACCGCGCGGGACCCACAGCGGAAGCAGCCCCAACTCGCGCAGCACGAGCTCGCGTCGCTTGTCTATCATTGTGATCGAGCGTCCCTCACCTCTTTGCCTGCCTCACAGGTCCATCCCCATCAGGATGCCGTCTTCGCGTCCGAGGCCATCCGGGTAATAGCCGCGGCGCACGGTCAGCTCGTGAAAGCCGGCGTCTGCATAGAGCGAGCGCGCCGCCTGATTGGACGGACGCACCTCCAGGAAAAGGCGCTGCGCCGCGCAGCCGCGCGCGACGACAATGAAGTGATGCAGAAGGCTACGCCCTAGTCCGCGTCCTTGCCAGTCTGATGCCACGCTCAAGTTGAGCAGGTGCGCCTCGCTCACGCCGATCATGAGCACGCCATAACCGGCGATGCACCCCCCATACTCGAGCACCCAACAGCTGTAGCCCGCATGCAGCGAATCCCGGAAATTGCCTGGCGTCCACGGGTGCGCGTAAATGGCCTGCTCGATAGCGATCACCGTCTCCAGGTCCTCAGCGCGCATCGGTCGCAACACCGGGGCTTCGGAGAGCACGGCGCTCATGGCTGCTCCGCACCAGCGGCGCGCGACATCTTCAGTGCGCGGCGCTCTTCCACAGTCAGCGCCACACGGTCGCGCAGGTAGACCGGCCGCGCCTCCTCGGCGGGGACTATCAGGCCCAATCGCACCAACTCGACAGCGAGCGTGGCGACGTCTCGTGCATTGGGATAAAGCTCCGCGCGTGTGAGGATCAAGCGGCCGGCGTAGCGGCGGGCCAACTCAGCGCCGTGGGCGGCGAAGCCGCTGCCGACACCGACCCAGCCATCGCCATGGAGCTCGGGGGCCGAAGCGGGCGTGCAGAGGATCGGGGCATGCACGGTGCTCCACTGGCGCTCCGATCCGGGTTCAGTCGCGCGCTCGAACGCCGCAAAGTAGACCTCTCCCATGCGTGCATCGAGGCAGCTCACTACGCGCTGCGCACCGCTTGCCTGCGCCAGTGCCAGCAACGTGCCTACCTCGGCGACCGGAACGCCCGCCGCAAACGCGAGCCCCTGTGCGACGCCGCACGCCACGCGCAAGCCGGTGAACGATCCCGGGCCAGCACCGAACGCGACGGCATCGAGCGCCGCGAGCTCGATCGCGGCCTCGCGCAACAACCCATCGACCATCGGCAGAATCAGTTCGGAGTGCCGCTGACCTGCGCGCTCCTCACGCGACAGCATACGGCCGTCGAGCCAGATGGCGGCGGAGCACCATTCGGAGGACGTCTCAATCGCGAGGATATTCAAGACCGGCCAATCAACGCGCACGCAGCGCGGACATGCTGGCTGTCGAAAGGACAGGTGATGTCAAAGTGCCACTATTCTAGCTGAAAGCCGACATTGTTCGACGCGATCGACCCGTTTGAGACATTGACGTTGTTGCAATCCGGGCGTTCAAATCGAAAAAAGCTGACATTAGGCCAGTTTCGAAGTGCCAATCGGTGCATAACTACCTCGCGACTACGGACGCCAACAGCATCGAGCCTAGAGCTCCTTGAGCGCAGCTTTGGCCCTCTCCGGCCAAGTCTCCATGCCCATCTCGCGGAACATCGTGAGAGCGACAGTCAGCTTCTGTTGCGCCTCCTCCCTGTGGCCTGTCTTGGAAGCAAGTTCTCCGAGAGCGAGATGACACTGCGCCTCCACGGGCCGCATGCCCAGTTCGTGCGCGAGTGTCAGGGATTGTTGGTAGTGCTCTCGAGACTGGCTCACGTTCGGAGAGCCGCCATACCGGTGAATGTTGCCCAGCAGATAAAGGGTGCGAGCTTCGTCGCCCCGCTGTCCAAGCTCGCGGGCCAGATTCAGTGCGCGCCGTCCAGTCGTCACTGCTTCATCGATCCGCCCCGCACGGCCGTGCGCATCGCCCATCAACGCAAGAAGCCGCGGTTGATATACAAGAAGACTCTTTGACTCGGCAAGGCGCCAGCTTCGCTCAAACAGCGCGAGGGCATCGTCGAGTTGACCCGACGCATTGAACACCTCACCAAGGTGTACGGTCATGACCAGCTGTGGCAACGGCAGGTCAGCGCCAGCGTAGGTCTGCAGCCAGGCGTGTGCCAGGTGCAGGGCCTTCTGCAGCTCGCCCTTCCAGAGATGAACTGATCCCAGAGATTCTTCTGCAAGCGCGCGCAAAAACAGAACGTCGAGCGTCTGCGCGAATTTCACTGCTTGTTCCGCATGCAGCAGCGCTTGGTCGAACTCTCCGAGCTCAGCAAAAGACAACGCGGCCGTGGCCTCGGAGATCGAAT
>DASPUW010000366.1:0-2612 GCA_035622675.1 Burkholderiales bacterium
CGCCAAGGCGCCAAGGACGCCAAGACAAGCGGGGTTCTCGTGGACTCTGGGGTTCTTGGCGCTCCTGGCGTCGTGGCGGCTAATATCTGTTTTGCAGTCCTCCGTGGCCTCCGTGGTTGGCCAGACTTAGAGGGATAGAACCATGAGCTCAAAGAAATGGATCAGCTTTCCCAAGGCCGAAGGCGAGCATTCGCGCCAGGCGCACGCCGATCTGCCTGCTGGCACCTATGAGCGCGAGATGGGCAAGGAAGGCTTCTTCGGTCCGAGCTGCCATTTCCATCACCGCCACCCGCCCACCGGCTGGACGAGCTTCGAAGGCGAGCTTAAGCCGCACGCGTTCGATCTCAATCTGCTGTCTAGCGACGCCGCAAGTCCGTGGGGTGCAACTCGCTTCCTGTTCAACGGCGACCTGCAGATGCGCTTCTGGCGCTGCAAGGCCAGCATGGACCACCTGGTGCGCAACTCCGACGGCGACGAGCTCCTGTTCATTCACGAGGGAGCGGGCGATCTTTTCTGCGATTGGGGCCGCATGTCGTATCGGGATGGAGACTACATCGTGTTGCCGCGCGGCACGATGTGGCGCATCGTGCCCACCGCCACCACCGCAATGCTGCTGATCGAGGCGACCGAGGGTTCGTACCAGTTTCCCGAGAAGGGGCTGCTCGGACCGCAGGCCATTTTCGATCCTGCGATGCTGGACACGCCACGCATGGACCACGAGTTCCGTGCGCAGCAGACCGACACGCCGACGCGGGTTGTGGTCAAGCGCCGCGGCAAGCTCGCCACCATCACGTTCCCGTATAACCCACTCGACGCCATCGGCTGGCATGGAGACCTGGTGGCGGTACGCGTCAACTGGCGCGACATTCGCCCGCTCACCAGTCACCGTTATCATCTGCCTCCGTCCGCACACACCACGTTCGTGGGCAAGAACTTCGTGGTGTGCACCTTCTGCCCGCGCCCGATCGAATCCGACCCGGGGGCGCTCAAGGTGCCCTTCTTCCACAACAACGACGACTACGATGAGATCATCTTCTATCACCGCGGACAGTTCTTCAGCCGGGACAACTTCCGCCCCGGCATGGTGACGCTGCACCCGTGCGGCTTCACACACGGTCCCCACCCGAAGGCGTTCGAGGTCGGCGCCAAGCACGCGCGCAAGGAGACCGACGAAGTCGCGGTCATGGTCGACGCCCGCTATCCGGTGGAGATCGCGCCGCTGCCGGCGGGCGTCGAGTTGCCCGACTACATCAATTCCTGGAAGACCAAAGCGTGACGAGCCGGGGCCGGCCGCTGGTGCATTCGCTCTGCGAGCTTGCCCTCGATCGAGCTTGGCGCTAAGCTTTATTGACCGGTCGGTCGATAATACTGACCATCGAGCGGTTTTCGGACCCGGGGTTGCGGGCAGAAGATGAATGACTCCACACTCGATCCTCAGGCGCTGGCCGAGCGCGTCGGCGCCGGCATGTTTGCCGAAGACGCCGCTTCGCGCGGCCTGGGGATGAGGGTCGACGCGATGGGCCCGGGCTACGCCAGGCTGTCCATGCCCGTCCGGGCAGAGATGCTGAATGGCTTCAAGATCTGCCACGGCGGCTTCATCACGACGCTGGCCGACTCGGCCTTCGCCTTCGCGTGCAACAGCAGCAACGAGCTCACTCTGGCGGCCGGCATCGTGGTCGACTTCGTCGCGCCGGCTGAGGAAGGCGATCTACTGTCGGCCGAAGCCAGAGAAGTTGTGCTCACTGGGCGCACAGGCATCTACGAGGTCATCGTGACCAATCAGAGAGGGCAGATCGTGGCTCTGCTGCGCGGCCGCGCCCACCGGACGAAGAATAGACCGGTGGTCCCGCTGTGAGAAGCGCCGCCGCGGAGTCCTGAGCATGCCGGTTCGAGCGCGCGCTGCTGCGGAGCTGGAGGCGGTAGAACGTGCGAGCCAGGATGAGCTGCGTGCACTGCAGCTCGAGCGCTTGCGGTGGAGCCTGCGCCACGCTTACGACAACGTCTCGCACTATCGGAACAAATTCGCCCAGGCTGGCGTACATCCGGACGACCTCAAGACGCTGGAAGATCTCGCCAAGTTTCCTTTCACCTCCAAGCAGGACTTGCGCGAGAACTATCCGTTCGGGCTGTTTGCCGTGCCGCGCGAAAAAGTGGTCCGCGTGCATGCTTCGAGCGGGACCACCGGCAAGCCCACAGTAGTCGGATACACCCGCAACGACATCGAGAACTGGTCGAATCTGATGGCGCGCTCCATCCGCGCCTCGGGCGGCAGGCCCGGCGACATTGTCCACGTGGCCTACGGCTACGGGCTGTTCACCGGCGGCCTGGGCGCGCACTACGGAGCGGAACGCTTGGGCTGCACCGTCGTGCCGATGTCCGGCGGTCAAACCGAGAAGCAGGTTCAGCTGATTCAGGACTTCCGCCCCGACATCATCATGGTGACGCCCTCCTATATGCTCACCCTGATCGATGAGATGGAGCGCCAGGGCATGGACCCGGCGGCGAGCTCGCTCCAGATCGGCATCTTCGGCGCCGAGCCCTGGACGCAAGCCATGCGCGAGGCCATCGAGCGGCGCGCGGGCATCGATGCCGTCGACATCTACGGACTGTCC
>DASPUW010000367.1:0-2050 GCA_035622675.1 Burkholderiales bacterium
GTTGAAGCACCTCACCGGCAATGACCCGCTGAGCGAAGTGATGCCGTGGTTCGGCCAGTCGATGGATGCGGCCGACGGCCGCCTGTACCTCGGGCGCGTCTGGTACGCGCCCTGGCGGCGCAGGCTCAAGCTCGACTGGGATGTGACGCGCTCGGAGCCGACCATCGACGCGATGGTCGAGATGCACAAGCGCCTGTCCGATGCCACGGGTGGCGACGCGAAAGTCCCGCCGACCTGGACCATCCTCAAGAACCTCATCACGCCGCACCCGCTGGGCGGCTGCAACATGGGAACCACGCCCAGCAATGGCGTGGTAGACCATCGCGGCCAGGTGTTCGGCTACCCGGGCCTGTACGTGGCGGACGCGGCGATCGTGCCGCGCGCGCTCGGCTTGAACCCGTCGCGCACCATCGCCGCGCTGGCCGAGCGCATCGCGGCGAAGATCGTGTCCACATAACGCGCATTGCACCAAGCGTGTCGCCGGGTTGGTGACTTCAGGAGGGAGGATATATGTTCGGATCGGGAGCCATCGATGTCGCAATTGGCTTGGCATTCGTCTTCGCGCTGTTGAGCTTGATCTGCTCGTCGGTGACCGAGCTGATTTCTCAGCTGCTCGGCTGGCGCGCGCAAACATTGGAGCAGGGCATCCGCAATCTGATCATCGATTCAGCGACGCGCGAGGCGTTCTACCGCCATCCGCTCATCCGTTCGCTGGGCAGCCCAGGCGCGAGCGGCGGGATGGGGCATCCGTCCTATCTCCCGTCGCGGATGTTCGCACTGGTTCTGCTCGACGTGCTGGCCCCGGCGCAAGCCGATCAGAAGCCGCCGGCCAAAGATCAGGCGGTGGCAGATGAGCTCCGCCGGGCGTTGCAGACGCTTGCCGGGACCGCAGGGACCAACCTGGACGTCTTGCGCGGCAAGGTCGAAGGCTGGTTTGACGATGTCATGGATCGCGCCTCCGGTTGGTACAAGCGCAAGGCACAGTGGATGTTGCTCGTCATCGCAGTCGTTGTCACCGTCATCGCGAACGCTGACGCCATCAGCCTCGCTACCAGCCTGTGGCAGAGCCCGTCCCTGCGCGCGTCGGTCGTGGAAGCCGCCAGCGCGTACGCCAATGAGCAGGCGGCCAACGGCGAGGAGGGGACTCTGGATGAGCTGCGTCAGCACCTCGATGAGCTGGCGAACCGCGGCTTGCCGCTCGGATGGGGCGCAGACAAAGTGCTGTCCACCCGCGAGGCCGGACCGTGGGCGAGCAAGCTCGCGGGGTTGCTGCTCACTGCGCTGGCCGCTTCGCTCGGCGCCCCGTTCTGGTTCGATCTGGTGAACAAGCTGATCAACGTGCGCAGTACGGGCAACGTCCCGCCGCGGTCGGGTGAGAGCGCGTCGCCTGCGGAGCAAGCGGACAAGCACGCCTAGCGAAGCTCAGGTTCCCTCATGACGGACCGGGTCCCGCTATGACGGGGCTCGGTCGACGTCTCCTAAGGTCGTTTCTCCCCAACGCTCCCGAAGCTGCTGATTGCGCTGCCATCCGCGCAGCGCGGGCTCGTGCGATCGATGTCGGCGTCGAATGATGCCGAACGGCGTCGGCGCGCCGACGTTTCCTGCGGTCCTGTTCATGGCCGCAAGGCCGCCGCATTTGCTCACGGCTCAGCGCCTCGCATCGTCCGGCTCTGCGAGCGCGCACTCGCTTGCGCGCAACGACCGGCAAGAGAGCCGTCTGCGGGTGTCAAGATGTTGTCAAAACGTCGCCTCTAATGTCAAAGGCGTCGACAATCCGGGGGTCATTGCGAAGCCGCGCGAGAATACGAGCGCATCTGCTTGTCGTAGCGTCGGACTTATGAGAAATTCTGGCCCATAACCATTCAAGGCGGGTGGTCCGTCGCGCAGTTCCGGGTGGTGGGACTGGCCCAGCGAACGAGACTGCAGCCCGCCAAACGCAGGGACCAGAGCAACAATGAAACCGCTGCGGGCGGCAGATCAGGGAGGCACCATCGATCTGCCGTTCAACGAGCACGTCCTCGCTCGCCTGCTGGCTGCGCTCGATGACAGG
>DASPUW010000368.1:0-26510 GCA_035622675.1 Burkholderiales bacterium
GCTGCTTACGATCTGCACTTCGCCGATCGTGCAGTTCGTGGCTCTGGAAGTCAGCCGCTCCGGGCTCGAACAGCCAACTCCCACCACAAAGACGCAGGCACAGCAAGCCGCCACTAGCCCTCGAACAGCGCTGGCAGCGAGCGTTTCGCACAGCCTGTGCCGAAACGGCTCAGCTGTGAATGTACTGCTCCAGCTGCTCGATGACAAAACGCTGCTCCGAGATGACCTCCTTGACCACGTCGCCGATGGAAATGATGCCGATCACCGTGTTTTCCTGCAGCACGGGAAGGTGCCGGATGCGCTTGTCGGTCATCAGCGCCATGCACTCCTCCACGCTCTGCTCGGGCCGCACATAGACCACCTTCGAGGTCATGATCTCGCGTACGGACGTGTCCTTGGACGACTTGCCATGCAGGATCACTTTGCGCGCGTAGTCGCGCTCGGAGAAGATGCCTGCCAGACGCTCGTTCTCGAGCACGACCAGCGCCCCGACCTCCTTCTCCGCCATCAGCCTCAGCGCATCCAGCACTGAAGCCTCGGGCGAGATGCTCAGCACACCGAGCGGTTTGCTCTGCAAAATCTCTTTGATCGTCTTCATCGCATCCCCTCCTTCGCCGCTACCGCAATCGGTGTACACCCCTCGAGCGGCGTTTTCAGTTTAGCAGCTTGGGCGAGAATCAGGAGAAGAGTTCAAGCCCGTGCCGAGGAGCAGTAGACCGGGTCGCCGGGAGGCAACCGTCCAGGGCCGCCAGGCCCGAGCGGGCTTCAGCTCAGCTGGCTCCAGGTCTTGCTGACACGCTTGAACGACACCGGATAAGGCGTCTTCAGCTGCTGCGCCCACAGCGAAACACGCAGCTCCTCGAGCATCCAGCGAAATTCCTCGAGCCTCGGATCGCGCACGCCGCGCTGTCTGTCCGCGGTCAGGCGCCCTTGATACGCCTGCCACCAGCCCTGCAGCTGCTGCTGCCAGTCCGCATCTTTCACGGGGTTTATCGAGAACTTGTCCAAGCGCAGCTGGATCGCTCTAAGGTAGCGCGGGTAGTCTTTCAGATGCGCCAACGGGACGGAGCCAAGGAAAGCTGGACGCAGCAGTTCCTTGAGCTGGTTGCGGATGTCGGTCATGGCGCGCTGCCACACGGGTACACCGTGCTGGTTCAGTCTGGGCCGCAGTGCCTGGTACTCGGCCATGACCTCCCCTGCCGTCCGGCATACCTCCTGTGCAACCTCGACGAGGCGCGTCTTCGCCTTGCCCACTCGCTCGGCGAAGGCGGCGCGCGTGCGCACCTGCTCGCCATCCAGGAAGAACGCGCGATCGCAGATGGCATCGATCAGCTCGTCGCGCAGCCGGTCCGACACCGCTCCCTTATCCGCCTTCCCGCCTTCCAGTTCGAGGAGCAGTGCGTACCGCAGCGCCATGTCCTGGAAACCCGGCAGGTTACGGGCCACGAACTTCACCTGGTCAGGAGCCGCCAGCTGGAACAGCCGACGAAGCCCTCGATGGGTTGCGGCCTGCGCGTCGTGTTCCGTGTCGAGCAAGCTCAAGCCGACCGATTTACCCTCATCGACCAGCGCCGGATAGCCGATCAGCTTCTGCCCGCCGCGCGTGAACTCGACCTGCTCCGGCATCTCATCGAGGTCGAAGCTCGTGAGGCCTTTGCGCTCGAACTGGCTGGCCGCTCGCTCGCTGAACTGCCGTCGTGCCTTCACTCCGAGCTGACTGCGCAACTGCACGAGGTCGCGGCCCATGGCTACCTCGTCGCCCTGCTCGTCCACGACTTTGTAGTTCATATGGAGAAAGGGCGGCAGCTCGCCCGGATTCCAGGCGTTCTGGGGTACCTCGACGCCGGTGGTCTGCAGCAGGGCATCCGACAGCGCGGCCGTGAGGGGGACAGATCCGGGCTCCAGGCGTTCCATCGCTGCAGTGACCACCTGCGGCACCGGGACGAACTGCTTGCGCAGGTTCTTTGGCAGCTCGCGGATCAGCTGCGTCACTTTCTCCCGAAGCAAACCCGCCACCAGCCACTCGCAGCGGCGTTCATCCAGCTGGTTGAGCAGGTGCAGCGGCACGGTCATGGTGACGCCATCGAGCGGGTGCCCAGGCTCGAAGCGGTACGTGAGCTTGTAGACCAGGCCGTTCATCTCGAGCGATTCGGGGAAACGTTCCTCGGTGATCGCCTCCGCGGCGTGGCGCATCAGGTATTGGCGTTCCAGGAACAACAATCGAGGATTGCCGCGCTCGGCCTCCCGCCGCCAGCGCTCGAACTGCTGACCGCTCCAGACATCCGCTGCGATGCGCTCGTCATAGAACGCGAAGATGCGCGCCTCGTCCACCAGCACGTCACGGCGGCGCGACTTGTGCTCGAGCTCTTCTACCTCTCGCATCAGGTCCAAGTTGCGGCGCAGGAACTCCGCCTTGGTGTCGAGGTGGCCATGGACCAGCGCCTCTCGGATGAAGATTTCGCGCGCAGCTTTCGGGTCGATCGGCCCGAGCGCGACACGCCGCCGGGACACCACCACCAGGCCATAGACAGTCACCCGCTCGAAGACCATGGCCTGGGCCGGCTGCTTCTCCCAGTGGGGATCGTGGTAGGTCTTGGCTGCGAGGTGCGCGCCGATGCGCTCCAGCCAGGTCGAATCGATCGCCGCCACGCAGCGTGCGTACAGACGGGTCGTCTCGGTCAGCTCCGCCGCCATCAGCCACGGCACGCCTTTCTTGCGCAGCGGCGAGCCTGGGAAAATGGCGAACTTGATGCCGCGCGCCCCCAGATACACGCCAGCCTCGTCCGACTTGCAGCCGATGTTGCCAAGCAGCCCGGCCAGCAGCGCGCGGTGAACAGCGTCGCTCTGCGCGGGCTTCTCGTTGGGATGCCAGCCCATCTCCGACACCAGCGTGTGCAGCTGGCCGTGCAGATCCCGCCACTCGCGCAGGCGCACGTGCGACAGGAAATTCTCGCGGCAGACCTGGGCGAGCTTGCGGTTCGACTTCTTGTGCTTGAGGGCATCGTCGAAGAAGGCCCACAACTTGACGAGCCCCATGAACTCGGAGCGCTCGTCGGCGAACTGGGCATGGGCGGTGTCGGCGAGCTCCTGCTTGTCCATCGGCCGCTCCCTCGGATCCTGGATCGCCAGACCGGACGCGATGACGAGAATCTCGGACAAGCAACCTTCGTCGCGTGCCGCAACGATCATGCGCGCGAGCCGCGGGTCGATCGGAAGATGGGCGAGCTGACTGCCGATCGGGGTAAGCCGGCGCTGCTCGTCGACGGCATTCAGCTCAGCCAGCAGCTGGTAGCCGTCGGTGATGGCGCGCGAGGCGGGCGCCTCGATGAATGGAAAATCCTCCACTTCACCGAGGCGCAGCGCCTTCATGCGCAGGATCACCGAAGCCAGCGACGAGCGCAGAATCTCCGGGTCAGCGAACTCCGGACGCGTGAGATAGTCTTCCTCGGAGTACAGGCGCACGCACACCCCGCTCATCAACCGTCCACAGCGGCCGGCCCGCTGATCGGCGGAGGCGCGCGACACCGGCTCGACCTGCAGCATCTCCACCTTGTTGCGGTAGCTGTAGCGATTGACCCTAGCGAGGCCGGAGTCGATCACATACTTTATGCCAGGCACGGTGAGGGAGGTCTCGGCGACATTCGTGGCGAGCACGATGCGCCGTCCGGTCGAGCGCTGGAACACCCGCTCCTGCTCCTGTGCCGAAAGCCGCGCGAACAACGGCAGGATCTCGGTGTGTGGAGGATGGTGTTTGCGCAGCTCCTCGGCGCACTCTCGAATTTCGCGCTCTCCGGGCAGAAACACCAGCACATCACCGTCGGCCGAAAGCCGAGACACCTCGTCGACCGCGTCCGCCACGGCCTCCGCGAGAGGCGCCGCCTCGCTGCTCTCTTCGTCCTGCTGAATCGGGCGGTGACGCACCTCGACCGGGTACAGACGACCCGACACCTCGATGACCGGAGCGTCGTCGAAATGACGCGAGAAACGCTGGGCGTCGATGGTGGCCGAGGTGATGATGAGCTTCAGCTCCGGGCGCTTGGGCAGCAGTCGCTTCACGTAGCCCAGCAGGAAATCGATGTTGAGGCTGCGTTCGTGCGCCTCGTCGAGGATGATGGTGTCGTAGGCGTTGAGAAAACGGTCGGTTTGCGTCTCAGCGAGCAGGATGCCATCGGTCATCACACGGATGTAGTTGTGCTCGCTCACCCGGTCGCTGAAGCGCACCCGATAACCGACCTTCTCGCCGAGAGGGCCACGCAGCTCCTCGGCTATGCGCGCGGCTACGCTGCGCGCAGCGATACGCCGCGGCTGCGTATGAGCGATCATCCCGGCTGCGCCGCGCTTGAGCTCGAGGCACACCTTGGGCAGCTGAGTGGTCTTGCCGGAGCCTGTTTCACCGCACACGACCACCACCTGGCTGCCCGCGATCGCCGCGGCAATCTCCTCCCTTAGGGCCGAGACGGGCAGCTCTTCTGGATAGCTCACCGCCGGCAACGCCGCTAGCCGCGCCGAGAGCGCCTGCTCCGAGCGGGCTACCGCATCGTCGAGCGCGCGGAGCGCCTCCGCGCTCAGCCGGCCGCGGCGTGCGTCGTCGCGGGCCTGCCTCAAGGCGCTGCGCAGCCGATAGCGCTGCTGGATCAGGCAGCCCGAAAGGCGAGCTTCGAGGGCGTTGAACGCGTCGACGGGTGGGTGCGTGGCAGGAACCGAGGACAAGGCGAACCCATTGGGATGGGCAGCAACTGTGCGAGCGTGGACTCTACAGATTGGAGCCCGCTCATCCCAGCGAGTTCCAGCTCCCGAATCGCGCGCGGGGAAGCGAGACGTCTCCTCTGCGATCCTGACTAGGACAGCGGAGTCCCAGCGCACATCCGGACGCGCAAACAGTGCATTGAAGGCCCATGCTGCGAGGGCTCCCCACGGGCATCGATCCGCGACTCGCTATCGACTCGGACGACCACGACGCACCGCACGTCACATGCGGACGAGGCTCAGGCGCTTCTTTCGCGTGCAAGCAGGTTGCGGAACGGGAGCTGCCGCTCGCACCACATGGTCGTGGCGAGCAGATGGTTGGATTCGCCCTGGTTGCCGACAATCTGCAAGCCGAGCGGCAGACCCCGGGCACCAAGCCCGGTCGGGATGGTGATGGCGGGAACTCCGAGCAGTGTCCAGATGGTGCAAAAGCTGGGATCACCAGTGCTCTCGAGCGAGCCCGGGGCCTCGCCCGCGGCTGGCAGGGTGACCACGGCGTCATAGTCGTCCAGAAAGCGCGAGAAGTCGCGCTGCAGCGCTTCGCGTTTGCGCACGGCACGCTCGTATTCCGCGACGGAAATGCGCTCGCCCTCGTCCAGCGCCTGGTTTATGACAGCGTGAATCTTGTCGCGATGGTGGGCGCGCACGCGTCGCGCCGCCGCAGCCGCCTCGTGCAGCATGATGATGCGATGCACGCGATGAGCTTCGTTGAAACCCGGTGGCAGATCGAGCTCGTCGACGATCGCGGCGGCCTCGCGCAGCACGGCGATGTCGCTCGCGAAGCGGCTGCGCTGATCTGGTTCGGCCAGGTGCCACACCGGCGTGCGCACGGCCACCACGCGAGGCGCATGCTTGAGGGCGCTGATCTGCGGGCTGATGGTCCAGCGCGAATGCGCCAGGTGCGCTACCAGCAGGGCCACGTCTTCGACGCTGCGGGCGAACACGCCCGGCTGATCCAGGCTGGTGCTGAACGGCAGAATGCCGTCGGTGGACAGCACGCCCTTCCCGGGCTTGTATCCCACTACCCCGCAGAAAGCTGCGGGCCGGATCACGGAGCCGTTGGTTTGCGTGCCGATGGCGGTCGGTACGAAACCGGCTGCGACCGCGGCCGCCGAACCGCTCGACGAACCGCCCGGCGTATGCGCAGGATTCCATGGATTGCGGGTCTTGTTCGGCACGAGGAATGCGAATTCAGTGGTCACCGTCTTCCCAAGGACGAACGCACCCGCCGCGTGCAGGCGGTCGACGACCTCGGCGTTCATCTCCGGGACATAGCGCTCGTAGACCGCCGATCCCATCGAAGTCACCATGCCGCGGACATCGATGATGTCCTTTACGCCTACCGGCACGCCCTGCAGCGCGCCCGGGGTACGGCCAGCGAGAATGCGCCGGTCGGCCTCGCGGGCCGACTCGAGAGCGCGTTCTTTGTTGAGTGACTGCCAGGCCTGCACGCGCGCCTCGAGCTGGTCGACGCGCGCGAGCAAGCTGCGCGTATACGCTTCGCTGGTCATCTCGCCGGAGGATAGCCTGCGAACCGCCTCGATCAGGCCCAGGCTGTATAGCTCATCCATTCTTGTTTTAGCTCAGATCGAAAGCACGACTCCACGACCGCGCCGCGGAAGTCACGCGTTTTGTCTCAACACTTCGCGATTCAAAAGGTCGGCGGGCTCGCCCCCGGTCAACGCCGCAACGCAGTTGCGCGCCGCGGTCATCGCCATAGCCTGCCGCGTGGGCTCCGACGCGCTCGCGATGTGCGGCGACAGCACCACATTCGTGAGCTTCAAAAGGCCGGGGTTGAGCCGCGGCTCGTTCTCGTAGACGTCCAGGCCGGCTGCCCAGATGCGCCTCGCACTCAACGCTTCGACCAGCGCCGCGTCGTCCACGATCCCGCCTCTGGCGACGTTGATCAGCACGGCCTTCGGCTTCATCAGGCTCAACTCGCGCGCGCCGATGAAATGATGGGTCTGCTGCGTGTATGGCAGGATCAGGATGACGATGTCGGCGCGGCGCAGCAGCTCGTCCTTCTCTACGAGCGTCGCGTTCACCTCGCGCTCGACCCCGCCGGGAGCACGAACCTGGTCGCAATACAAAATGGTCGGGTCAAAACCCCGCAGACGCCGGGCGATCACCTGGCCGATGCGGCCGAATCCGCAGATCCCCACCGTGGCGTGGTGCAGATCGGCACCGAGAAGCTCTTTGAGGTGAGTCCCCTGCCAGCCGCCAGCGCGCAGGAAGGCCTCGCTCTCGGTCAGACGGCGACACGTGGCGAGCGTCAAGCACACCGCGTAGTCTGCGACGCTATCTGTCAGGACCCCGGGGGTGTTGGTCGCCATCACACCATGCCGCGTGCACGCCTCGAGGTCGATGTGGTTGTACCCGACGCTGACGCTGCACGCCGCCCTCAAACTTGGGCAACGCGCCAGGAGCGCCTCGTCGACGCGTTCGGTCGTCGTGATCACGGCCGCATCCATCCCTTGGAGCTTGGCCGCCAACTGCTCAGGGGAATACTGCGCGTCAGCCTGGTTCGATGTGATGTCGAAATGCTGCGCCAGATAGGCCAGGGTCTCGTCGAAAACCGCCCGCGTGACGAGTACCTTCTTCTTCATCCAGATCTCTCCAGGTTCGAGTCGGCGTGACAGCGAGGGAGCTTGGCTTGCCTCCGGGCATGGCTGGGCGCGGCCTCTGGGCCATGGACACCGGGGCCACACGCCCCCGATTCAGGCCGCAGTCGCGCCGACAGAACTCGCGACCCTCCCCCACCGTCGCAAGAGACGGAGAGTACCTTGAAGCGGAATCGATCCGCAAGCGCCGGGCGAGACTCGGGCGCTCCAGCGGGTGCCGGCGAAGGGTACCGTGAACCACAAGGGTAATCCCTGTTGGTTCAAGGGGTTTGAACTGGGTTGCGTCCCTCGCGTAGCGTTACCGCCTGTCCCAGCCAGCGTCGAATGGAATGGACTGATGGAGCTGGGCGTGGCCGCGGAGAAAGCCCTCGGAGGTAGGATTCCAGCCCGTGATCAGCATGACTGCGGCAAAACCCAGGAGGTAGGCGACCACGACATGCCATCCCGCTCCCAGCCACCGCACGACCGACCGGGACTCCGGGAACAAGTTGCTCAGCGCCACCCCGGCCGACGAGCCGAACCAGATCATCGATCCACCGAAGCCCACGCTGAAAGCCAGGATCCCCCAGTCGTAGCCGCCCTGTTCGAGCGCCAGGGCGGTGAGCGGGATGTTATCGAATACCGCGGACACAAACCCCAGCCCGAGCGCTGAGCGCCAACTGGGTGCGGGCAGTTGTTCGACCGGCATGAGCGACGCGCTCAAGACCAGGGCGAGCAGGAACACGCTGCTCCGGGTGGCTGCGGGGACGAGGGAGAAATCCGGGCGGCGCAATGCGCTCCCCGCCAGCAATGCGACCCAAACCGCGGCTCCGATATAGGGCAAGCCATCGGCATGATCGGGAAAGAACCCGCTCACAACGACATTCGTCCCAATCGCAGCGGCGAGGACGAAAGTCACGATGGCCACCCGGAGCCAATCGACTGTCAGCCCGGCTGGCGCCTCTTTCACGATGGGCGAGTAGCGCTGCTGCTGGATCGCAGCGAGGATGCCGAAGAACAGCACTGCGGCCAAGGAGGCAACGTACGCTTCCACCACGGCAAGCGGGCTCACCCCGGCGATCCACATCATGGTGGTGGTGGTGTCGCCCACGACGCTGCCAGCGCCGCCAGCGTTGGAAGCGGCCACGATGGCCGCAATGTATCCGGTGTGCAGCTTGTCCCGAAACAACGGTCGCGCCATCGTGCCTCCGATCACGGCCGCGGCGATATTGTCGAGGAACGCGGACAGGACAAACACGATGATCAGCAGGACCCAGCCACCCTTCCAGTCCTTCGGCAGCCAGCGCGGCAACTCGGCCGGTACGCGGCTTTCGGAGAAATGATTGGCCAGCAGCGCAAATCCGGTGAGCAGTCCGAGGAGATTGACCAGCGGGACCCATTCGGACGCAAGATGGTGGACCAAGCCCATCAAGCCTGGGCCGTCCCGGAACCCGGCGAACATGAGCTTGTACAGGACCACCGCGCCCAAGCCGATCAGAGCGACCTCCAGCGTGAGCCGGTGAAACACGGCGATGCCAGCCAGCGTCAGGCCGAACAGGAGGAATTCGATCGGAACTGGACCCACGGTCGCGCGCAACGCTGACGAGACGGAAAATCCTCAGAGCCTCTGCGTGCAGTTCAAGCGCTGCCGCCGAGCAGGCGCACCTCGCGCTGCGGGAATGGAATCACGATGCCGCGCGCGTGGAAGGTCTCGACGATACCCTTGTTGATCTCGCCGAATGCATCGCCGTAGTCGGAAACGTTCACCCAGGGCTTCACCCCAATGTTCACCGATGAATCGCCCAGCATCAGCACTTGAATCATGGGCGCGGGCTCTTTGAGCACCCGCGGATTGTTGCGCAGCAGGTCCTGGACAACGCCAAGCGCCCGATTCAGATCCGTTCCATAGGACACGCCAACCATGATGTCGATCTGGCGGATCGTTCCATAGTTGTGCAGGATCTCGCCGACTATCTTGCGGTTCGGGATCACCACGCGCGACAGATCCGGGTGCGTGAGTGTGGTGCTGAACAGACCGATCACCGCGACCTGCCCCTCCTCGCCGGCCATCGAGACGTACTCTCCGACCCGGAAAGGGCGGGTGAAGATGATCGTCAATCCGGCCGCCACATTGCTGAGAACGCCCTGCATGGCCAGCGCGATCCCGGCGCCCGCGATGCCGATGCCGGCAATCAGCGGCAGCAGCTCCACCCCTAGATTTTGCAGTGCCATGATCAGGAACAAGCCGAGCACCAGGATGCGCACGATGCGCACCAGGAGCTGGCGCACAGGCACATCGAGGCGCAGTCTCTCCAGCATGCGGTCCGTCATTGCACCGAGCCAGCGCCCGACGAAGAAACCCACACTCAGGATGATCAGCGCGACCAGCAGCTTCGGGCCGAATCTGATGCTGAGATCGATGAGCGTGTTCTTGACTTGCGCAACGGATTCGAGTTGCTCGTCCACCTTCCCCCCTTTGACCAGTTTGTTTTATCCGCTATTACCGTCAGCCGAACCGTGCATCCACAGCCCCGCAGCCCAGCGCACGACATCGCTCAAGGATTTGCTCTGCGCCATGCGTTCGCGTAACAGGACGCTGTCGCCACGCCGCGTGGTTGCTGCCTCTCGAAGCTGCTCCAAGGCGCCCGCGCCGGCTTCGTCGCTGGCATAGGGCCCCACGAGCCCCAGCGTGTAGGCGATCTCCTCGGACAGCAGCCGCTTGCGCCGCTCATACGGATCGATCACCTCGGCCTCCAGCCCGAAGCGGCAGGCGAGGAAGCGGTTGTAGCCATACACGCGGTACACGTCGGCAGAGGGCTCGAGCGGTCTATCCTCCCAAAGATAGCGCGCCAGAGCCCGAGCGTACTCCGCCAGCGCAACAGAACGCTCCAGGGTCAGCGGCGTGTCGCACACCCGCACCTCGATTGTGCCGTACTCCGGCTTCGGGCGGATATCCCAGTAAAAGTCCTTCATGCTCTCCACCACCTGCAGCCGACGCATGTGATCGAAGTACTCGGTGAAGGCGGCCCAATCCGGCACGAACGGAATGTGACCGGCAAGAGGGAAGGCGCTGACGCTGTTCAGGCGCGAGGACGCAAACGCGGTGTCGGCGCCTTGAAAGAAGGGAGAAGATGCGGACAACGCAATGAAGTGCGGAATATAGCGGGAGAACAGGTGGATCAACCAGACGGCGGCATCGCCGCTGTCGCAGCCGATGTGCACGTGCTGTCCGAATACGGTGAACTGCTTGGCCAGGTAGCCGTACAGATCGTGGATGTAACGGTAGCGGGGCGCTGAGAAGATGCGCTGGTCCTGCCACTGCTGAAACGGATGGGTACCTCCGCCGGCAACACCCAGATTGAGTCGCTGGGCCTGGCGCACCATCACATCGCGGATTGCAGTCAGCTCGGTCAGTACGCCTGCGTAACCGTGCTGGATGCCCGTCGACACCTCGATCATGGCTTCCGTGATCTCGGGCTTGATCTCGCCAGGGTGAGGCACCTTCTCGAGCAGCGCCAGCAGATCCCCTGCAGCGCCGACAAGGTCGAAATCGCGGCTGTTCAGCACCTGCAGCTCGAGTTCTACGCCCAGCGTGTAGCGCTCGGAAGTCTTGAACCGCAGGGGCGGCGCCATGCGAGCTGACGACTCAGGATGTCAACGCCCGTTCGCGTCGGCCCGGGATTCGCCGGCCGCGCGCAGCGCGATCTGGGTAGCGAGCGGCGCAGCCAACTCCAGAATCAGGACTGCGCCCAGGACAACGGAGACCACATGGTCCCCGAACTGAGGATAGTAGCGGGCGGTAGCGTCCACCATCGCCACTGCCGTGGCCGACATCGGCATCAGCGTCAGCCCGAGCAAGCCGGCTTTGCGCGTTGACAGGCCGGACGGACCCGAAAACATCACCACTCCCAGCAGTTTGCCGGCAAGCCTGATCAGAACGTAGGCGAGAGCCATCCCAGCGCCCGCGGCCAGCTCGCCGAGCGTCACCGCTGCGCCGGTGAGCACAAACAGGACGACGAATAGAACCTGTGCGCTGGGGCCGAACTCCACTGGCAGCAGGTGCCGCGCGCGATCGCGGTTGCGCGCCATGACGCCCAATGCGAGCAGGGAGACCAGCATGGACAGCTGCAGCGCTTTCGCTATGCCAACGGTAAGCAGCACCATCGCCACCAGCGCAATGAACTGCAGCTCCTCGCGCTTGCCGAGCCAGCGCGCGAGCAGCACCAGGACGACACTGGTCGCGTAGCCTAGCAGGATCGAGCCAAGCAACATGTACGCAGGCTGCAAGAGTAAAGTCGTGACCCCTGGCCGGTATTGGAGGTGCAGAGGGGCAAGCAGCATGGTCACCGCCACGACCGCAACCACGTTGTTCAGCGCAGTCAGGTTGACTGCACGATCGGTAAGGGGGCCGTCCGCACGCCGGTCGTGAATGACGACAAGCAATACCGATGCACCGGTGGCTACGCCGATTGCGGCTGCGATGGCTGCGTGCAGCAAGGGCATGCGCAGCGCGCAGAGCAACAGCCACACGAGCGCGAACGAAAACACGATCTCTGCCAAGCTGCTCGCCAGCAGCCAACGGTTGTGTCGGAACCATTGCCAGTCGAGCCGGGAGCCGAGCTCGAACAGGATCAGCCCGAGAGCGATGTCGAACAGCAGCTGCGCCGCTTCCAACATCCCGCGGTCGAGCAGGCCGAAGGTCCCCGGCCCCAGCAGCACGCCGGCCAGCACGTATCCGCTGATGCGCGGCAGCATCAGCACGCGGCGGAACAACTCCCCGGTCGCAAGGCCGGCGAGCAAGATGAGCGCGATGACGCTCAGATCCCCCAGTGCCAATGGAAAGCGCGGGAGAAAGCTCAGGTCCACGATCGCCCCGAGACAGCATCAGATACGAGCAGGGAGCGGGCCGCGCTAGCCGCCCACGACGATGACATGGACGCGATACGGCCCGTGGATACCCAGCACCAATGTCATCTCGATATCGCCGGTGCGGGACGGCCCGGACACAAAGGTCACCTGACGCGGCAAGGCGCCACGCTCGCTTCGAAGCAGGTCCCATGCGTCCTCCATCGAGCGCACGATGCGCGTTGCCGGTACGACTGCGATATGCGTGTCGGGCAGCAAGCTCGTAGTGGCGTAGTTTTCAGCGCCGGACAGGAGCATGAGCGTCCCGGTCTCCGCGATGGCGCAGAAGACCCCGCTGATGCCGGTTGAGTCATCGCCGGTCGCTGGCCGCGCTTCCACCTGCAGTCCGGCAGCAGTCCATTCCAAGGGCGCGAGCTCTGGCCAGCACACGCACGCCGACGGCAGCGCATTTCCGGCCAGATAGCGGGCAACAGCGTGCGGCACCTGATCCAACCGCGCGATCTCATCCACAGTGCTGGACGAGGAAAAGCAGCGTTCCCGGAAACGCGGCACGAGGTCCCAGTTCATTGCGGGCAAAGGTCCGCGCGGGCGATTGCGCAGGCGATCGCGCACCGTGGCCGCGCTCTCACTCTGGGCGGTCTCGCTGGCGCGGTCGAGGGCAAGGCGAACCCGCGCCAGGATCCTGTCTCGCGCGTTCATAACAGGGTATTCGCGTCGGCAGTCCAGCGCGCGGCCGCACGGAAGGAGTGCATGTAGGGGTTCACCTGCGGCGACGATAGAGCTCGCGGAAGGTCTTGCCTGGCGGCGCCGGCATATCGCGGTAGCGGCTCCAGGACGCGCCGCCGGGAAGCCTGTGCATCAGCCGCGTCGACCCACCTGCCCAGCGTCCAACCGCGGCCAGCAGACGCGCGATCGACGCGTACGCCGCGGGCCGTAACGCGACCCACGCCCAGAACCTGAGCGCGAGGCGCTCGGACCAGGGGCGCAATCCGCGTTCGATCTGTTGTTCGCGCAGCTTGCGCATGAGATCGGGCAGCGGGATCTTGACGGGGCAAACGACCCCGCACTGATTGCACATCGTAGCGGCATTCGGCAGGTCGAGCGCGTTCTCCAGCCCGACGTAGGCGGGCGTAAGCACCGCGCCGATCGGCCCGGGATACACCCAGCCGTACGCGTGACCGCCCACGCTCTGATAAACCGGACAGTGATTCATGCAAGCCCCACAGCGGATGCAGCGCAGCGCAGCGCGTAGATCCGAGGCGAGCACGCGCGTACGGCCGGCGTCGACGAGGATGATGTGGAACTCATCCGGACCGTCCTTGTCGCCTGCCTGCTTGGGTCCAGTGGTAAACGTGAGGTAGTTGCTGATCGACTGCCCGGTGGCCGACCGCGTCAACAGCCGCAGGATGAAGGCAACGTCTTCCAGTGTAGGCAGCATTTTTTCGATACCAGCGATGGCGACGTGCACGCGGGGCAGAGTTGTCGTCATCCGGCCGTTGCCCTCGTTGGTCACGATCATGCTGCTGCCGCTCTCCGCCACCAGGAAGTTGGCGCCCGTAATGCCCATGTCGGCGGTCAGGAAGTGCGGGCGCAGCACCATGCGCGCCTCGCGCGTCATCTCGCCAATGTCGGTTTTGCGCGGCAGCTTGTGCTTCTGCTGGAACAGGTCGGCGATCTCGTCCGCAGTGCGGTGGATGGCAGGAGCGATGATGTGCGAGGGGGTCTCGCGCGCTTCCTGAATGATGTATTCACCGAGATCCGTCTCTCGAACCTCGATACCGGCCGCCTCGAGATAGTGGTTGAGTCCGGTCTCCTCTCCCAACATCGATTTGGATTTGATGATCTTGCGCACGGCGTTGCGCCGCGCGATCTCGAGCACCAGCCGGTTGACGTCGTCACCCGTCTCGGCCCAATGCACCTGCGCGCCCCGGGCGCAGGCATTGCGCTCGAACTGTTCCAGCAGATGGTCGAGATGCGCGAGAGCGAAGTCGCGCGCGCTCTTTGCCGCCTCGCGGATCTGCTCGAGGTTATCCAGCTCCAGGACCGACTGCGCGCGGCCGGTTACCATGCGCGCGCGCAGGTTGGAGAGCGCCTTGTGCAGCTGCGGATTGGCCAGCGCCTCCGCGGCTTTGCGCTTGAACTGTTGCGAAGTGACCTGCATGAGCTGCTCTCGAAACCGAAGCGTGCTCCTGTAAAGCAGCGCTAGCGCCCAAACGGCACCAGCAAGAGGTCACATTCTAGCTTGGATCGTTCGTCACCCCCGCGAGGATCTCCGCAAAGTGGAGTACCTTGGTCCGGGCATCACCGCGGCGCCGCAACCGGCCTTCTATGTTCAGCATGCAGCCGACATCGCCCAGGACCACCGCGTCGGCACCCGTGTGCGCGATGTCAGCACACTTTTCATCCGCGATGTGCGCCGAGATGTCGCCGAACTTGACTGCGAAGGTACCGCCGAATCCGCAGCACTGTTCCGGACTGCCCATCTCCCTCAGCGTCAGGCCGGGGACTTTGGCAAGCAGCCCGCGCGGCTGAAGCTTGACGCCGAGCTCGCGCAGGCCGGAGCAGCAGTCGTGGTAAGTGACCGTGCCCTCAAACCGTCCCGCTACCTGCTGCACACCGAGCACACTCACCAGGAAATCGGCCAGCTCCCAAACCTTGTGTGCCAGGCGCTGGGCCTCAGATCGTAGCTCGGGAAACTCTTCCAGAAGCTGAGGATAATGCACTTTGATCATCCCGCCGCACGAGCCCGAAGGCACCACGACGTAGTCGCAGCCGGAAAATTCGCTCAGCACCTTGCGCGCCAGCGCCTGAGCAGGGCGGCGGTCACCCGAGTTGTAGGCCGGCTGGCCGCAGCAGGTCTGTGTCGCCGGGACCAGCACCTCGCAGCCGGCGTCTTCGAGCAGCTTCAAGGCGCTCAATCCGACGCTCGGACGCATCAGATCGACCAGACAGGTGACGAATAGACCGACGCGCATGGGGCGTTTCGTGACTCTTGCCGAAGACCGGCTGAGGGTTGACCACAGAAACGCCCAAGGCTCTACCGGGCGCTAGTGTTGGCCGGAGGATGATAGCACCAGCGCGCGCTCGGAATCACGCTGCCGCGTCGGCGGCAGCACGGCTTTAGCGCCCGGAACGGCGCTCACCAAATGCGCGGCTTGTGCGTATGAACGGCGGGTCTTGTCGGGGAGGACAGGCCTTCGAGCCAGCGCTTGATGCGATTGGCATCGCCTACGCGAGACAGCTTGCCCCACGAATCGAGCAGGACAATGATGACTGGCTTCGCTGCGATGGTGGCCTGCATGACGAGGCAGCGGCCGGCCTCGCTGATGTAACCGGTCTTGGACAGACCGATATCCCACTGGTGGCTGCGCACCAAGCCGTTCGAGTTGCGGAAGGCGACCACGCGCTGATAGCGCCGTCCGCTGAGCGCGATCCGGTGCGAGTCGCTGGTCGTGAACTCCCGGATCAGTGGGTACTGGTAGCCCGCGTTGACCATGATCGCCAGATCCTGCGCCGTGGAAACATTCCGGGGATTGAGGCCGGTGGCATCGAGGAAACGGGTGTCGTGCATCCCCAAATCCCTCGCCTTCTGGTTCATGGCGGGCACGAACGCCTGCAAGCCGCCAGGTGAGGTACGCGCCAGCGCGGCCGCTGCTCGATTCTCAGATGCCATCAATGCGAGCTTCAGCAATTCGTGCCGGCTCAAAGTCATTCCCACCTTGAGGCGCGAGCGCGTTCCCTTGAGAGTATCGACGTCGGCCGGCTGGATGGTGATGAGCTCATCGAATGGAAGACCGGAATCGAGCACAACCATCGCGGTCATCAGCTTGGTTATCGATGCAATGGGCATAACCGCATCGGTGTTCTTGGCATACAGCAGCTGTCCCTCACCCAGTTCCAGAACGAGGGCAGCGGCCGAGCGCAGCTTCAAGTCCCGCTGGCGTGCCGCGACTGCGCTGTCCGGTTCGGCAAAGCTCAAGCTCGGAGCAACCGCGGCAGGCTGCAGGGGGAAAGGCAATTCCACCGACTCCCCCGGCGTCTCGGCCAAGGGCACAATAGAAACGGACGATGGGTCAGTCTGATCCGCACCCAACGCAGATTGGGCTGCGATGAGCAGCGCAAAGATTATTTTTCTGGGCATCTCGAGTAGGTTTCTTATTGCTGCTTTTGTGTTCTCTTCTGGGGCGTACCGGGTGGCAACATCGTCCCGGAAACCTCCCCGCTTGAATTTCATCTTTGTTAACGACAGCCAATGCGTGAAATTTAAGCACGACGCATGCCATGCTCATCTCGCTGGCCACACCCAAAAAACTAGCAAAAATCGGGGGTTAACGCAACACCTTCGGCAAGATTCGACGCTCTGGCCTCGGCGTGACACGAGCGCCACGCGCTCCGAGCCAGAGCCACGGCACGCAGGAATTGGAACAGTCTGTAAGCTAGAACTCGCGCTGTGCGTTTACGGAATCAAGCAGCGAAAAAAAGGCCGACGAGGGGGCGTCGGCCTGTCGGAGAGGGGACTCCGATGAGGTCCGCAGCTTAGCGCCGCATTCTTACGTGAGCCTTACCCTATCGATCGAGGAGATCTATGCGCATTCTGGTGGTGGAGGACGATTCGGTGCTGCGCGATGGCCTCAGCCGTTCGCTGCGCAGCGCTGGCTACGCGGTTGACATCGCGCAAGACGGAAAGCTGGCCGACGATCTGTTGTCGGTGCACGCATTCGACTTGGTGGTTCTGGATCTGGGACTGCCCGGACTCGACGGTCTGGAGGTTCTGCGGCGTCTGCGCCGGCGCGCGTCGGGCGTGCCAGTCCTGATCTTGACCGCACGGGACGCGGTCGAAGACCGCGTCGCAGGGCTGGACCTTGGGGCAGACGACTATCTGGTAAAGCCGTTCAACCTGGCCGAGCTGGAGGCGAGAGTGCGTGCATTGGTGCGCCGCGCCCAATCCGCGAGCACCGCACGCATTACGCACGGCGCGTTGACATTGGATACGACTGCCCGCCGCGCCTTTGTCGACGGCGAAGCCCTTGACCTGTCAGCGCGCGAGGTCGCGCTGCTCGAGGCGCTGCTCCTGAGCAGCGGACGCGTGGTGAGCAAGGATCAGCTCGCCGATCGCCTATACGGCGTCAGCGATGAGGTCGGTCCAAATGCGATCGAGGTCTTTGTCCACCGCCTGCGGCGAAAGATCGAGCCCGCCGGTGTGCTGATCCGGACCATTCGGGGACTGGGCTACCTGGTCGAGAAGCCAAGCGTCGAAAAATCAGCCCATGCCTGAGGTGTCGAAGCGAGCTCACGGCGGACCTCGGGCATCGGCGTGACGCGGCGCAGTGGGGTCTGGTCACTGCGCCAGCGGCTGCTCGCATGGCTGCTTGCGCCCCTTGTGCTGTGGTCGCTGGGCAGCTCGGGGCTCGCCTATCTTCTCGCTTTGCACTTCACCACGCGGGCGTACGATCGATCTCTACACGCGTCCATCCGAGACATCGAGCGCCAGTTGACGGTAGTCGATGGGCAACCTGCTATCGATCTGCCCCGCGCGGCGATTCAGATCCTGGAATGGGACGAAGAGGACCGCGTCTACTATCGGGTCGCTACTGCATCGGGGAAGCACATCGCCGGCGACCCGACGCTGCCGGCACCCAGGTTTTTGGCTCCCGGTGCTACCCGCTACTACGAAGCCCAATTCGGCAGCGCTACGGTGCGAGTAGCCGCCTCCTTGGTGCCACTGCCTGGTGCCCGTGAAGAGGTGCTCGTAGCGGCAGCGGAATCTACGGACGCGCGCCGCTTCATCGCGCGCGAAATACTCTTCGCAACCCTGATTCCCGAGGGACTGCTGGTCGTCCTCGCTGCCATCGGTGTTTGGTACGGCGTCGGCCGAGGGTTGTCCCCACTCGATCGATTGCGCCTGGAGGTGGGCCGCCGCTCCGATCAAGACCTGAGCCCGGTGCAGGCACAACGTGTCCCGCGTGAAGTGCGGCCCCTGGTCGACGCCATCAACGCACTATTGTCGCGCCTGGACAGCGCGCTAGCTGCCCATCGGCGCTTTGTGGGCAACGCCGCACATCAATTGCGTACGCCGCTGGCCGGGCTTCATACCCAGGCCGAGCTGGCGCTGCGTGAGAGCGACCCGCAGGCAGTACGCCGATCGCTGGAGCAACTTCACGAAGCCGCGGGCAGGGCCGGCCACCTGGTCAATCAGCTGCTTTCGCTCGCTCGGCTGGAGCCGGGAAGCCGACGCTCGCCACAGGTCGAGTCACTGGATCTTACCGAGCTGGCACGTGACACGACGGCGCGCTGGGTACCACGAGCGTTGGCGCGGGGCATCGATCTCGGGTTCGAGGGCGCGCACTCTCAAGCACACGTGCGCGCGAACCGCATTCTGCTCGAAGAGCTGCTGGGGAACCTGATCGACAATGCGATCCGCTACACCCCGGACGGTGGGGAGGCCACCGTGCGCGTGGAACTCAACGCGGGTACGGCCGTGCTCAGGGTGGAAGACAATGGGCCGGGCATTCCCGAGGACGAGCGCGCAAGCGTGCTGGAGCGTTTTCACCGCGGCAACGCGGCGCTACAGAGGTCGGGTAGCGGTCTTGGCTTGGCGATCGTTCGCGAGATCGCCGCCACGCACGACGCTGATGTACGCCTCGAAGTGGGCGAAGCGGGCTGCGGTACGCGCGTGAGCGTTGCCTTCCCTCTGGCAGAAGCGTAGGCCAGCGTTTACGCTTCCCACGCGTTCCTCAGCCGAATACCAGACGCCGTGCCCCGCGGATGAGCAGAGGTGCGGCCAGCTTCTGGATGGTTCGGTTCAGTCGTAGCGGCTGCAATACCATCTGCACCGCCATGCGGTACGGGTAATGGGGACGCAAGCGCTCTCGCACTTGCTGCATGAACGCCGCGAAGTGCTCGTCGCGGAACGCTCCCCCCGGATGTCGCATGAGCCAGGCATGCTTGAAGCCCACATACGCGTCCTCTTGCTCTGCCTCGGTAAAGCGCTTGTATAGTGCGCGCAGAACACTCAATCGGCCAACCCGCTCCTGCGCCTGGTAAGCCTGATAGAAGCTGCGAAAGTAGTTGTAGTGGCGCACCTCATCGCGCCGTATCAGGCCCGCAAGCCTCTCGAGCACGGGCTCGCGCGCACAGGCCTCCACCGTCGCATAGAAGGTCGCGGTTCCTGTCTCTACGACGCAGCGGGCCGCCATTTCCAACGTCCGGCTGTCTTCCAGCTGCTCGAGCGTGCAGAGTCGAGAGTATTCCTGCAAAAATCCGGCGTACGCCTGCTCCCAGGTGAGATCGGGCCAGACCGCCTCGACGTAGGCGCGTAGCGCCTGGCCATGTTGGAGTTCCTCCGACTGCCAGCGCTTGGCCAACCAGTCTCGCGCGACCGGATCGGGAAAGTGACGGACCAGGTTGCCCGTATAGACATCAGCCGCTGTTTCGATAAAGGAGGCGCCTGCAACGAGATAGAACGTGAACCAGTCGTCCCGCACCAGGTTGTGTTCGATGCGACTCAGGTCGAGATCGGCTATGGTCCAGCGACATGCATCGGTATGCCCCCCTCGGCTGATATCCGCTGTCATGCGTCGAGGTCCTCCTTGTTCAGATGAGTGCGTTGCGCACCGGTCGATCAAGTTTGCGGAGCGCTTGCAGCTAACTTCCCGCCCGAGCGACCGCAGGAGCGGGCGAGCCGAGCTCAAGGTCGTCAGCCCGCATCCGCTCTTCTTCACGCTGTTGCAAAGCCCACATTTGGGCGTAAATTCCAGCGATTTCCAACAGCGCACGGTGCGTGCCCCGCTCGACGATCCGGCCGCGGTCCATGACAAGGATCTGGTCCGCATCGACGATAGTCGAGAGCCGATGCGCGATCACCAGCGTCGTTCGCTCGCGGGCTATGTGCGCCAGCTCCGCTTGGATCGCCTTCTCGGAGTGAGAGTCCAACGCCGAAGTGGCCTCGTCAAACACAAAGATCTTCGGATCTTTCAGGATCGCGCGCGCAATGGCTACCCGCTGCTTTTCTCCGCCAGAGAGCTTCAGCCCGCGCTCGCCCACCATCGTGTCGTATCCTTGCGGCAGGCTCTGGATGAACTCGTGGATATGGGCTGCGCGCGCTGCTTGAACCACTTCTTCGCCCGAGGCTTCCGGGCGTCCATAGCGAATATTGTAGAACACCGTGTCGTTGAACAGCACCGTGTCCTGAGGAACGATGCCGAGGGCAGCCCGCAGACTGGTCTGAGCGACATCCCGCACATCCTGACCGTTGATCGTGATGCGTCCGCTGCTCACATCGTAAAAGCGGAACAGAAGTCTCGAAAGAGTCGATTTGCCGGCCCCACTGGGGCCGACTACCGCTATGGTCCTGCCCGCCGGAATCTCGAAGCTCACGTCGTACAGGATCTGCCGCTGCGGCTCATAGCCGAAGCTGACGTGCTCGAAGCGCACTGACGCGGCGCCAGCCACCAACGCCGGCGCTCGCGGCTGGTCCTCAACCTCCCGGTTTTCCCGCAGCAGGCGGAACATCTTGTCCATATCCGCCAGCGACTGCTTGATCTCGCGATAGACCATGCCCAGGAAATTGAGCGGAATATATAGCTGAATCAGCAGGCCGTTGATCAACACGAGGTCGCCCAGCGTGAGGGTCCGGTTCACCACTCCTTGCGCCGACAGGATCATGAGCAGCGTCACAGCGACCGCGATGATGGCGCTCTGTCCGATGTTGAGCACGCCAAGCGAAGCCTCATTCTTGACCTCCGCCGACTCGTATTGCTTCAAATTCTCATCGTAACGGCGCGCCTCGAATTCCTCGTTGTTGAAATACTTGACTGTTTCGTAGTTGAGCAGGCTATCGATCGCCCGCGAGCTTGCTTTAGAATCGAGCTCGTTGGCGCGACGCCGGATCTCCATGCGCCACTCCGTTATGCCGAACGTGAAGCCGAGATAGACCGCGACTGCGGCGAACGTGATGGCGGCAAAACGCCAATCGAACTTGGACAACAGGACGGCGGCTACCAGGCTGAATTCGAGGATCACCGGAATGATCGAGAACAGCATGTAGGAGAGCAGCGTCGAGATACCGCGCGTACCGCGGTCGATATCGCGTGATACCCCGCCCGTCTGGCGCTCCAGATGGAAGCGTAGCGACAGCGAGTGAAGATGTCGAAACACCTGCAAGGCAACGCGACGAATGGCACGTCTCGCAACCCGCACGAACACGATATCGCGCAACTCCGCGAACAGAGTATTGGAAGCACGCAGCAAACCGTACACGATCAGCAGCGACAGCGGTAGTACGGCCGCGGCCTGCGTGCTGCTCAGTCCGTCCACAATCTCCTTCATCACCAGAGGTACCGCGACATTGGCAAGCTTGGCGGTCACCAGAAACGACAGAGCCACGATGACACGACCCTTGAATTCCCAAAGGTAGGGGAGCAGTGCGCGGATGGTGTTCCAGCCCCCCGGCTCGGGTGGAGGCGAGGAAAGCATTGTCATGGGTGATGGCGGATCGAAACGCATACCGGTATTACCGGGATTAAGATTAACATCTGAGCGTAGAGGTGGGGTCCGGATCAGGAATCCTAAAGGCCTCGGCAGGCATTGCCGGGGATTCCGGTTGGGCGAAGCAGGAAGGGATCCGAGCGTGTCGGATTCTGCCGCTGCTTTGCTGAATCGCCGATTCGTATAATTCGACACACGCGGCGAAGGTTGCCCGCGGCAAGGGGAGCGTAATTCGATGAAATCCAGAATGAACAGGCAGCGGGGCCTCAGCCTGATAGGGTGGATGATTTCGATTCTGGTGCTGGGCCTGTTGCTGTTTGCCGGCTATCTGTGGCTGATGTTGACTTGGAGCTATTCGAGTGGCGAGCGGGCGGGATGGGTGCAGAAGCTATCCAAGAAGGGATACATCTGCAAGACGTGGGAGGGAGAGATGGCGATGGTATCACTGCCCGGGTCCATCCCCGAAAAGTTTCTCTTCACCGTAAATGACGAGCAAGTCGCGCAACGCATTCACGCGGTGATGGGGAAGCGGGTATCGGTGGATTACGAGGAACACATCGGACTGCCGACTTCTTGTTTCGGAGACACGCGACATTTCGTGAAAGATGTGAGGGTGATCGAGGACACGCCCGCCCCGCTGCCCATCCCAGGTGCCACGACCGAACGGGGTTCAGGTGCCCAATAGCGGTCGCCTGCGTCATGGCGTCCCAAAACGCTCACCGCGATTCAGTGTCCGTGGATCTTATGGGACTCGCACCCACGGCGCGGGCGCGGTGTTGCTGGAGGAGCTACAGCCTACCTGGGCGAGCGCACTGCTCAACGCTCACGCGCCGCATCGTGGAACGCTTTGCGGACTGGCGAAAGAACATACTCGAGAACGCTGCGCTCGCCGAGCGCGATCTCCGCATCCACCTGCATTCCCGGCGTAAGTGGGTAGCGCACGTTGTCTGACTCGAGCATCTGTGCGTTAAGCTCGACGATGCTGCGGAACCTGTAGCCCGCTGCAGGGGTCATCTTTGCGTTCCGTTCTTCCTGCTCTGTAGCGTCAGCGCTCACATGCTTGACCACACCGTCTATCATTCCGTACTTCTGAAACGGATAAGGGCGAATCTTGAGGCGTACGGTCTGCCCTTCGCGCACGAATCCGCGATCCTCGTTGCCAAGCCAGACTTCAGCGCGCAACGGTTCGCCCGCTGGCACGATGGTCAACAAGACGGTGCCTGGCTGCAGGACAGCTCCCTCGGTATGAGTCGCCAGGTCCTTGACGATTCCATCTTGGGGCGCCTTGAGCTCAAGACCTTCCTGCCGGATGGATTGCTTTTGCCATTCTTGCTCAGCCTTCTCGAACTGCGCAGTGGCCTCGACACGCTCGTTGTACAGCTGCTGCCGGTAGTTCGACTCCAGCTCCGCAAGGCGCTTCTCTGACTGCTGGATCGTGGCGCGCAGGCCAGCGATCGAATGCCGCTGGGCTTTCAATTCCTGTTCCGCCTCGATCCTGACGCGTCGACGGTCCTCAGCCTGCAGACGGCCTGCGAAGCCTTCCTTATGCAGTTGTCCCCAAGAGCGCTCCTGATCTTGATAGATCGGCAGCGTCTGCCTTAGCTTCGCTTCGGTCTCAAGGGCAGCTCGAAGGTCCTGCTGCGCTTTCGCCAGAGCGGCCTTTTCGGTATCCAATGCGTCCAAGTGAGCCTGGCGCCGCGCATGATACTGAGCCAACACTTGCGAGAACAGTGCGGCGGGATCGTCCGCCTCATGCTTTGGTTCGACGCCCGCAAGCTCTGCATCGATGCGCCGCAGGCCAAGACCGGCGAGCTGCCGCTGAGCAAGCAGCTGCTTGCTATCCGCGTTCGACATCTGTGGATCCATGCGGACCAGCACCTGACCGGCTCTGACCGTATCTCCCTCGCGCACCAGGATCTCCTTGATGATCCCTGCGTCGGCTGGCTGCACCACCTTGACATAGCTCACCGGAACAAGCCGGCCTGACGCGACCGCGATAATGTCGAGCCGCCCGATGATGGACCACACAGCCAACCCACCCAGCAACGCAGCGAGCGCGTAGAGAACAACGCGAGGTAATGGCGATGGCGGTTCGCGCTGCAAGCGCAGAATCGCCGGAGAGAAGTCCACCGCGTCCGCGCTCAGCACCTGCACAAAGGTACGCACGACTCCGCCCCGTAACTGGTCAGGACAGCTTGACCAGCCCTTCCCTCAGCTTCGAATCGCTGTGTACGGGCTGCGCCTGCTTGCCAAACTGATTCGAACCCACATTGTCCCGCGCTGCAGCGACTCCTATGCCGGCCAGCGTTCCATCGACTCCGTACTGGTAGGCGAGATCGCCGCCGAGTACGGCATCAGATGAGCTCAAGTGGAACTGCGTCATGGCGTTCGTCAGTGCCCAGCTGGACGTACCATGGTTACCGTGGCGAGCCGTGTCGAACGCGTTCACGAGTGACTTGAAGTCGTAGGTATCAATATGCGCTGGGTCGAGTCCGGTTCCCTCGCTTACTACTTGCAGAGTTGTGATGGCCTGATACTTCTGCCCCTTGTACCACTTCTCGAGCGTGATGCGTTCATGGCCCCCTACATCCAGAATCAGGTCGTTGCCGGAGCGACGCAGACTTAAATCCTCATAGCGAATCCCGCCACCAAGCGACAGGGTGCTTGTGCTCCCCCTCCCGCTGCTGACCACGTCGCGGCCATCCCCGCGGTTGAACGCGATGACATCGTAGCCACCGCCGAGGTACAGGTGATCCCTGCCTTTGCCGCCCACCAGCAACGAGTTGCCAGAACCATCGATCAGTACGTCATTTCCGGCTCCTCCATCGAGCAAACTATTGCCCGAAGTGTCGCTGAGTCGATCGTTGCCGCTGCCGCCTTGTAGCAGGTCTACGCCTTTGCCGCCGTTCAGATGATCGTTGCCGGCGCCACCCCGCAACACATCGTCCCCGTCGCGGCCTGAAAGCCGGTCGTTCCCCTTCGCGCCGCTGATATCGTCGTCGCCCGAGGTGCCATACAGGCGGTCGTTGTGTCTGGTCCCCCTGATAGTTCGACCGGGTTCCGGTGCCGGGCCGGGAGACGTAGGCTCAGTCGGAACGGGATCGTTCTGAGTCGAATCCACCGGCGGTGGCGAGGGATCGCTCGGTGCTGAGTCTACCGGCGGTGTCGGATCGCTCGGAGTTGACGGGTCACTTGGCGCGGAGTCCACCGGCGGCACCGGGTCGCTTGGCGTCGAGGGATCGCTCGGTGCTGAGTCTACCGGCGGTGTCGGATCGCTCGGAGTTGATGGGTCACTTGGCGCGGAGTCCACCGGCGGCACCGGGTCGCTTGGACTCGAGGGGTCGCTCGGTGCTGAGTCTACCGGCGGTGTCGGATCGCTGGGAGTTGACGGGTCGCTTGGCGCGGAGTCCACCGGTGGCACGGGATCGCTCGGGGTCGGCGTTGGCTGCGCCTCATCGGTGAAGAGCGTACCGGTCAGTGCGTAGCTGTGCGCCGCGTCACCGCCCGCTGCCAGTGACGACACCTCGCCTGAGGCCAGGGTCATCAACGAGACGGCGACGGATGGATCAGCCACGGAAGGGTCCGAGAAAGCCGCGCCTACGAGACTAGCTAGATCGTAGACTTTCGCGGCACCGTCGGCATCGAAGAATTGGACGCGGTCGATGGTTTCATCGATTCTCGACGCCATTCCACTCCAGGGGTCGAACCACGGAATTGTGATGGTGTCGGTGATCGAAGCGTCTGTGCCGAGAATGCCCAGGGTGAGGTTGCCAGTCGATGGATCAACTGAAGCGACCAGATCGGAGGGAGCCACATCCTTGCCAAACGAGATCGTGTCGACGCCGCTGCCATCCCAGTCCTGATTGTCGATCGTGACTGAGCCGTCACCGCGGTTGAAGCTATACACGTCGTCACCGGCGCCGCCGGACATGAAGCCGCCGCGCGCGCCCGCTGCCATGACGTCGTTGCCGTCTTCTCCGTAGATGATGTCGTTGCCCGAGCCACCGCTGATGACATCGTCTCCGGATCCGCCGAAGAGCTGATCGGCACCGGCACCTCCATCTAATTTGTCGTTTCCGTCACCGCCCATGAGCGTATCGTCGCCGAGGCTGCCGTGCAGGAAATCGCTTCCTTCGGTGCCGAGCTGAGTTCCCATGACGCCCTGGTTCGGAAGGGCGAGCAGGTCGGCCAGACTCGCAGTGGATCCGTCGTCGAATTGGAACTGCATGTTGATCACCGGCGGAGCCGACGTATCACCGGCCACCGCCTGCGTGCCCGTCAGGCCGAACACTATTCCAGCTTCGTTATTCACCGCCACAGCGAACTGCACCGGCGTGCTGTGCGGCGTGCCAAAGTCTGCAGTCGCTCCCACCTGTAGCGCAATATCGCTCAGCTTTATTCCCGGCCCAAACTGGATAACATTGCTCACTGGCGTGTTGATCCAGTCGATCAATGCTGTGAACGCCGCCCGGGCTGCATCAGGATCGACGGTCCCGGGTACATAACCAGTACCCCATACATATTGCTGATGCATACCGCTCAGCGTCGAGGAGATGTCATAAGGCAGTGCGTCGAGCAGGCTCTGGTTAGCGGTCGCAAAGTAGCTGTTCGTGTAGCCGGACGCCTTGGACGTCGAGAGTTCCTGCAGACCCTGCTCGGCGGCCGTCAGGAACTCCGCGTACTGATAGGTCCGTGGAAGAGCGAAACCGACCGAGTCGACACCGTCGCCCAGCTGATAGTTGATCGTATTCACGCTGTCAGTAGCGTTGATCGTCTCGTTTGCCATGATCGACCTCCAGTAGAGCCGCTAAC
>DASPUW010000369.1:0-2557 GCA_035622675.1 Burkholderiales bacterium
GAGGTCCTCGCGCGCCTGGGTGAGCACCTGGATCTCGACATCGTCGGGCACGGCGTCGGTCTCGATCAGGTGGCGCACGAAATCGAAGTCGGTTTGCGAGGCCGACGGAAAAGCGACCTCGATCTCCTTGAAGCCTACGCGCACCAGCGTGTCGAACATGCGGCGCTTGCGCTCGCTGTTCATCGGCTCGATCAGCGCCTGATTGCCGTCGCGCAGGTCGGAGCTGCACCACACAGGCACCCGCGTGATCGTGCGGGAAGGCCAGGTTCGGTCCGGGAGTGCGATCGGAGCGAACGATCGGTACTTCTTGGCGGGGTCGGTCAACATCGTCTTCTCCTTCAATCCGTCTGCGAGGGGCGCCGGACGCGCGGAGAGGCAAACCTGCGCCTCGGCGGTGCCGCGGGTGAGCAACTACAAGATGTGGGGGGTTTAGTTTGCGCGCGGTGCGCGCAGCAGCAGACCCAGGCCCAGAAGGGCAAGAAGGAAGACGTCGCGGGTCTGCGGCAATCGAAACATGGCATGACTGTAGCCGGGGCGGGGTCCGGGTGTCAAGCGCTGCGGTCATCCCGGCGAAAGCCGGGATCCAGGGGAGTGGGACCAAACAGCACGCGCGGAATTCCCGCTCGCGCTGCGCTTGGCCGGAATGACCGGGGCTCAGCGGCCGCCGCGAATCTCCAGCAGCTCAGGCAGGACTGATCTCCACAATTCGGTCACGTAGAACGTGCGGTGGCCAATCGTCTTCTCGCCGGCTGGGATGAGGATGTACCGGCCATCGCGCACGCGCGCGATTTCGCGCTCCATGACGCCCAGCTCGGGCGGGTTGACCTCGTCGTCTGCCGAGTTGATCGCTACGACCTTTGCGCGGATCCTCTCCAGGCCTGGGCTGGGGTCGTAGGTCCTGGAAGAGTCCCACTGAAACAGGTAGTCGTTTGCGTCGGTAGTGGCAAGGCGCTCTCTGACCGTCTCTTCCATCAGTTTGTCGGTGGCCTGCGCGGTCGGCGCGCGCCGCTGCAGCTTTTCGGCGCTCGCGGTGGCGATGAAGTTCATCTCCAGCGCGATGAACAGACCTCGCGGCTGCTTTTCGTAATCGCCGTTGCGATATTCGGGGTCGCTGCGAATCGCGTCCATCATCAGCCTGCGCTGCAGGCGGTTGCGGCCCGCGATCGCCGCCGGCAGGCAGGCCATCGGCAGCAGCGCATCCATGAAATCGGGATAGGCTTCGCCCCACAGCCACGTGTGCATGCAGCCCATGGAAGTCCCGATGATCAACCGCAGATGGCCGACACGCAGGTGTTCTTGTACCAGCCGGTACTGGGCCTTGACCATATCTTCGTAGGTGTAGCGCGGGAAGCGCGCGCGCAGCCCCTCGCTCGGCTTGCTCGACTTACCCGTGCCGATCGCGTCGGGCAGGATCAGATAGTAGCGCTGAGCATCGAGCGTCTGCCCAGGCCCGAACAGCGTGCCGGCAAACTGCTCGGTCAGGAAGGCACTGCCTCTGCCCCCGGTGCCGTGGAGAAGAAGCACGGCGTTCGTGACCATCCCGGTCTCGTCCCGCACCGGCGATCCAAGCGTCGCGTAGTGCAGCTTGAGCTCCGGCAGGACTTCGCCGCTCGCGAATGCGAAGTCGCGCATCACGTAGTCGCCCTCCGCTGGCGCGGGATACGACGCCGCTTGGGCGATTCGCAAGCACGACAGCAGGCATGCGACCAGGAGGGTCAACCAGCGCCTGACGTGATTTCTCAGTGTCGGCGGCATCGCCATCGTCTTCATGCGAGTCCCTCCGTGTGATCAATGTCCCTCGAACGCGACCAGCGCGAACACGGTGTGCCCGAGCCCTTCCAGGCGCCGGCGTCCGCCCAGCTCCAGCAGCTCGACGATGAAAGCGCACTCCACGATGCTCGCCCCGGCGTCCTCGACCAGCTTGACGGCGGCTTCGGCCGTGCCTCCAGTCGCGATCAGATCGTCCACGAGCAGAACACGCTCCCCCTTTGCGAGCGCGTCCACGTGCATCTCGAGGCGGTCGGCGCCGTACTCGAGCTCGTAGTCCTGGCCCAGCGTCTGCGCGGGCAGCTTGCCGCGCTTGCGCAGCGGCACGAATCCAGCGCGCAGCTGAAAAGCGAGAGCTGCGCCGACGATGAAGCCGCGCGATTCGATGCCCGCCACCTTGTCGATGGACTGTCCCTCATAGCGCTGCACCAGGTCGCCAATGGTGAGCTGCAGCCCCACGGGATCCTTGAGCAGAGTGGTGATGTCGCGGAACATCACACCCTGCTTCGGGTAGTGCGGAATCGTGCGAATCAGCGATTTGATGGACACGGCTCGTTCTCGTCCGTCTTGCGCGCTTCACGTCCCGCGCAGCAGAAAGTCGCGCACGGTTTCGATCTGGCTCTGCGTCATCAGCGACGGCGCGTGCCCGATGCCGGGCAGCTCCACCACCTCGACCGGCGCCGCGCTGCGGCGCATGCGCTCGACCGTATCGCGTTGGAGTACCTCTGAGTCTACACCGCGCAGGATCAGCGTCGGACAGCGAATCGCCTCCCACACCGACCACACCTCC
>DASPUW010000370.1:0-2301 GCA_035622675.1 Burkholderiales bacterium
CGATCCTGCTGCGCATGGCGCCTGGCGCCAAGCTGCCCGATCACGAGCACGTTTTGATCGAGCAGACTTACGTGCTCGAAGGCAGCCTGGTCTGCGGAGAAGGCGTGTGCCGCGCCGGCGAGTTCGTATGGCGTCCGGCCGGCAGTCGGCACGAAGCCTGGGCCGGACCCGAAGGCGGGCTGATGATCGGGATGTTCCAGATGCCCAACCGTTTCTTCGCTGCCGACGGCCGACAGGTGGATTTCCTTGGCAACGACTGGGAGCAGACCTGGGGCGCCGTGTTCGAGCACCAGGAGCAGGCGAGGTTCGCTTAAGGCGCGCTCAGCGCCGACGATCGAGGGAGGGAGGTGCCATGGCTGACTGGCGTGCGGTGCGCGTGTGGAGCCGCGACGAGATGATGAAGCGGGTAGCGCGCTTCGAACATCTCAAGGGATCGGACGGCGGCCTCCCCGACAGCGATGTGCCAGAATGCCGCCGCACGCTTTACAACGTCATCGGCTTTCAGCCGCCCAGCGCAACGTCGAGCGCAGCGACCACCTCTCCGGTCGGAGCGGACGCCTCGAACATGGCGGCGATCGCCATCGCTGAGGGCTTCAACCTCGGCTACTGCCGCGCCAGACCAGGCCGCGGCCCGCTCATGCACAATCACGATACAAACGAGACTTTCATCGCGATGACCGGGCGCTGGCGCTGCGAATGGAACGAAGGCACGGCGATGGAACACGTGGACCTCGAGCCGCTCGACGTGATTTCGTTTCCGGTCGGCGTCGCGCGGCGATTCATGAACGTCACCTACGGCGAGCCCGACCGCGAGCACATCCTGATGTTCGTGATCGGGGGCAATCAGCCGCAGGCGGAGTTCACTCCCGCTGCGATGCAGCGCTGCGAGCAATGGGAAGCTGAGAAGACGCAACCGCGCCGATGATCAGTCTTGTACAGGCATGGATGCTGCGCAGCTGGCCGGCGCTCTTCGCCTTACTGGCGCTCGCCGCACCGGCGCTGACCGACGCGCAGGAACAGAAGCCGATCCGCATCGGGTTTTCCATCGCGCAGACCGGGCCCCTAAGCGCTGGCGGGAAACCTGGTCTGCTTGCGCTGCAGATCTGGCGCGACGACGTCAACGCACGCGGCGGGCTGCTCGGCCGCCCGGTGGAGCTGGTGGTCTACGACGACCAGGGCAACCCGGCGCTCACCCCCGGCATCTACACCAAGCTCGTCGATGTCGACAAGGTCGACCTGCTGATCGGGCCCTACGGCACCAATCCAACCGCCCCGGTCATGCCGCTCGTCAAGCGGCGCGACCTACTGCTGTTCGGGAATTTCGCGCTGGAGGCCAACGCTCAGCTGCACCACGACAAGTACTTCAACATCCAGCCCTGGGCTTTGGCCAAAGACTCGGCTGCGCCCTTCCTGCAGCTCACCAAACCGCTCGGGGCGAAAACCATCGCGATCCTCGCGGCCGACGCGGAGTTTTCGCAGGTTGCGGCCACCGGCGTGCGCCAGGAACTCAAGGACTATGGGCTTGAGCTGGTCTTCGACCAGAACTACCCGCCCAGCACGGTGGACTTCTCTTCGATGATTCGCGCGCTGCGCGCGAAGAAGCCTGACGTCGTGTACGTCGCTTCTTATCCGTCCGACTCCGCGGCGATCATCCGCGCCGCCAACGAGATCGGCCTAGGCGACAACGTCAAGCTGTTCGGAGGCGGCATGGTGGGGCTGCAATACGCCTCGCTCATGGAGGCGCTGGGATCCCAGCTCACCGGCGTGGTCAACTACCACGTGTGGGCCCCGGAGAAGACGATGGAGTTTCCCGGCGTGCGCGACTTCCTGGCGCGCTATCAGGACAGGGCCAAGCAGGCCAACGTCGACCCGCTGGGCTTCTACCTGCCGCCGTTCGACTATGCGATCGGCGAGCTGCTGGCGCAGGCGGTGACCGCGACCAGGAGCCTGGATCACAAGGCGCTGGCGAAGTACCTGAGGGAGCACGAAGTGAAGACCGTCGTCGGTCCGGTCCGCTTCGGGGCCAACGGGGAGTGGGCCAGTCCGCGCATCATCTACGTCCAGTTCCGGTCCGTCGAGGACAAGAATCTGGAGCAGTTCCGCAAGGCCGGCAAACAGGTCATCGTTGCTCCGGAGGCGTTCAAGACCGGCGACGTCGTCCCCTTCAATCAAGCGCGGAAGTAGCTCGGTCCGCAACAACGCGTGACGCCCGAGCTGCTGATCGAAGCCGTCGTCGCAGGCATCCTGCTCGGCAGCTTCTACGCAGCGGTCAGCATCGGCCTGTCAATCGCGTTCGGCCTG
>DASPUW010000371.1:0-3399 GCA_035622675.1 Burkholderiales bacterium
GTCGTGGTGAGCGAGATCACGAGCGAAATCAGGACCGCGGTCGACAGGACCACCGCGAACTCGCGAAACAACCGCCCGACCATCCCGCCCATCAACAGAATCGGAATGAACACCGCCACCAGCGACAGGCTCATGGAGACAACTGTGAAGCCGACCTCCGACGCGCCCCGCATCGCGGCCTTCATGGGCGGCATTCCCTCCTCGATGTGGCGAGACACGTTCTCGAGGACCACGATGGCATCGTCCACCACGAAGCCGGTCGCGATGGTGAGTGCCATCAACGACAGGTTGTCCAGGCTGTAGCCGCACACGTACATCACGCCGAAGGTCCCGATCAGGGAGATCGGCACCGCGACGCTGGGGATCAGCGTGGCGCGGACTTCGCGCAAGAACACGAACACCACCAGGATCACGAGCACGATCGCAATCATCAGCGTGATCTCGACGTCGATGAGCGAAGCCCGGATGGTGGTGGTGCGGTCCAGGACCACCGAGAGGTTCATCTGGGCCGGGATCAGGGCCTGGAGCTGTGGGATAGTCGCCCGTACGCGGTCGACCGTTTCGATCATGTTGGCGGCCGGCTGACGATAGATGATGACGAGGACCGCGGGCTTGCCGTTGGTCAATCCGGCATTGCGCAGATCCTCCACAGAGTCCTGGACATTGGCTACGTCCGAGAGCTGCACGGCGGCGTTGTTGCGGTACGCCACGATCAGCCCCTTGTAGTCGGCCGCTTTCTTGAGCTGATCGTTGGCCGCGATCTCCCAGGTCTTGTCTGCGTCGCTCAGATGACCTTTGGCGCGGTTGGAGTTGGCGCTCGCGAGCTGAGTGCGCACGTCTTCGAGACCGATGCCGTATTTGTTCAGCGCGGTCGGGTTCAAGTCCACACGCACCGCGGGCAGGGAGCTGCCCCCGACCTGGACCTGGCCGACGCCATCCATCTGCGACAGCTTCTGCTGCAGGATCGTGGACGCGGCGTCGTACATCTCGCCCTGGCTCGCCGTACCGGATGTAAGCGCGAGGATCAGGATCGGCGAGTCCGCCGGGTTCACCTTGCGATAATAGGGATTGGCCGGAAGCGTTGAGGGAAGATAGGTCCGCGCCGCATTGATCGCCGCCTGCACATCGCGGGCAGCGCCGTCGATGTTGCGGTTCAGGTCGAACTGCAGAACGATGTTGGTCGACCCCATGGTGCTGGTCGAGGTCATCTCGGTGACGCCCGCGATGCGGCCCATCTGCCGCTCGAGCGGAGTCGCCACGGAAGTCGCCATCGTCTGCGGGCTCGCGCCGGGGAGACTCGCGGACACGCTGATGGTCGGAAAGTCGACCTGCGGGAGCGCGGCGACCGGCAGCAGACGGAAAGCGATCACACCGGACAATGCGATCGCGATCGTGAGCAGGGTCGTCGCGACCGGGCGCTGGATGAACGGCGCTGAAATGTTCACGGCCGTTCCGCGCCGATCGCCCTGCTACGCCTACCTCCTGCCCGCGCGGCCGCACGCTGCGCGAGACGATCGAAAGCGAGGTAAATCACGGGTGTGGTGTACAGAGTGAGCAGCTGGCTCACGATCAGCCCGCCGACGATCGCGATGCCGAGCGGCTGCCGCAGCTCCGCCCCCACGCCGCCGCTCAGCGCGAGCGGCAGTGCGCCGAGCAGGGCCGCCAGAGTGGTCATGACGATCGGGCGGAAGCGCAACAGGCAGGCCTGATAGATGGCCTCTTCCGCCGGCTTGCCTTCCTTGCGCTCCGCCTCGAGCGCGAAGTCGATCATCATGATGGCGTTCTTCATGACGATGCCGATCAGAAGGATGATGCCGATGATGGCGATCACGCTCAGATCGGTGCGCGTCAGCATGAGCGCCAGCAGCGCACCCATGCCGGCCGATGGCAGCGTCGACAGAATCGTGACCGGATGGATGTAGCTCTCGTACAGCACGCCGAGCACGATGTACACCGCCACGACCGCAGCCAGTATCAACAGCAGCTCATTGGCGAGCGATGCACGGAAAGCCTGCGCCGCGCCCTGGAACCCGGCCTGGACGCTCGGCGGCAGGCCGATTTCCTGTGTCGCCGCTTCGATGGCCTTGACCGCGTCGCCGAGAGAGGCGTCCGGGGCGAGATTGAAGGAAATGGTGACCACCGGGAACTGCGCTTGGTGATTGATCGCCAGCGGCGTCGTGCTCTCGGTCACCTGGGTGATCGCGCTGAGCGGCACCTGCTGGCCGGTCGGAGTCTGGACGTAGATGTGATCCAGCGCGCCGGGCCCTCTCTGAAACTCCGGCTTGACCTCCAATATCACCCGGTACTGATTGAGCTCGGTGAATATGGTGGAAACCTGGCGCTGGCCGAACGAGTCGTAGAGCGTGTCATCGACCAGCTGCGGCGTGATGCCGAAGCGGGACGCGGTGGCACGGTCGATCGTGAGGAAGGCGCGCAGCCCCTGATCCTGCTGATCGGTCGCCACGTCGCGCAGCACGGGCGAAGCACGCAGGCGATCCGTGAGCCTCTGGGCCCATACGCCGAGCTCGCGAGGGTCGGGGTCTTCCAGCGTGTACTGGTACTGGGTGCGGCTCACGCGGTCTTCGATGGTGAGATCCTGCACCGGCTGCATGTACAGCGTGATGCCCTCGACCTGCGCGAGCTTGGGCTGCAGCCGCCGGATGATCTCGGTGGCGCTCACGCGCCGCTCACGGAGCGGCTTCAGGTTGACGAGGATGCGCCCGCTGTTGAGCGTGGCGTTGGTGCCGTCGATGCCGATGAAGGAGGACAGGCTCTCGACGGCAGGGTCCTGCAGAACCACCCGCGCCAGCGCTCGTTGCCGCTCGGCCATGGCGTCAAACGAAATCGATTGCGGAGCTTCCGAGATGCCGAGGATGACGCCCGTGTCCTGTACCGGAAAGAAGCCCTTGGGAACGTAGACGTAGAGCAGGACGGTGACTGCCAGCGTGGCTACTGCCACGATCAACGTCATGCGCTGGCGGTCGAGCACCCACCGCAGGCTGTGTGCGTACAGCTCGATCAAGCGGTCGATCGCGCGGCCTGTCACCCGATAGAAGCGGGTGCGCTCGGAGTCGGGGCGGTGCTTGAGCAGCCGCGCGCACATGGTCGGAGTCAGGGTCAGCGACACCGCCGCCGAGATCAGGATCGTGACGCTCAGGGTGATGGCGAACTCGCGGAACAACCGCCCCACCACGTCGCTCATGAACAGCAGCGGAATGAGCACGGCGATCAGCGATACGGTCAGCGACAAAATGGTGAAGCCGATCTGGGCGGCCCCCTTGAGCGCCGCCTGCAGCGGCGGCTCCCCCGCCTCGACGTAGCGCGAGATGTTCTCGATCATCACGATGGCGTCGTCCACCACGAACCCCGTGGCGATGGTGAGCGCCATCAATGACAGGT
>DASPUW010000372.1:0-2426 GCA_035622675.1 Burkholderiales bacterium
CCCTGCGCGCCCTGCGGGCCAACGCGAAAGCCCGTCATCACTTCGTCGAAGATGAGCAGCGCGCCGTAGTCCGTGCACAGCCTGCGCAATCCCTCGAGAAAACCCTGGCGCGGCAGGATCAGATTCATATTGCCCGCTACCGGTTCGACGATCACCGCGGCGATCTGTTTGCCGTCGCGCTCAAAGGCTCGAGCCACACCATCGATGTCGTTGAATTCCAGGGCCAGGGTGTGCGCCACCACCTCCGGCGGCACGCCCGCGGAACTCGGCTGACCGAAGGTGAGCGCACCGGAGCCGGCCTTCACCAGAAGCGCATCTGCGTGCCCGTGGTAACAGCCCTCGAACTTGACGATCCTGTCGCGCCCAGTAAAGCCGCGTGCGAGGCGGATCGCGCTCATGGTCGCCTCGGTGCCGGAGCTCACCAGCCGCACCAACTCCAAGGAGGGCAGCGTTCGGCACAGCGCAGCCGCGAGCTCATACTCCGCTTCAGTCGGGGCGCCAAAGCTGAGACCATTCGCCGCCGCCGCTTGGACGGCAGCGACTACCTCGGGGTGGGCGTGCCCAACTACCAGCGGCCCCCAGGACCCGACATAGTCGATGTATTCCCTGCCGTCGACGTCCCAGGCTCGAGCGCCTTGTGCACGCTGAAAGAAAACCGGCGTCCCGCCCACCGATTTGAAGGCGCGCACGGGCGAGTTCACGCCTGCCGGGATGACCTCCTGGGAGAGCTCGAAGAGAATCTGGTTTCGCGATGTCATGGGCTGCAAGCGACTCGCATGGATCGTTCGCGAGCGTCGAACAGCGCGGCGAAAGCGCGTGCGGCCGCCAGGCTGTCCGGCACCTGAAACAGCGCCGACATGACCGCGAGGGCATCGGCTCCGGCTTCGATGAGGGCGCGCCCGTTCTCGGCCGTGATACCGCCGATCGCCACAATCGGCAGATCCAGGGCCGCGCGGGCCGCTCGCAGCAACTCGACCGGCGCGCGCACAGCATCCGGCTTGACGGACGAGCGGAAAAAGCTGCCGAAGGCGACATAGTCCGCGCCCGCTTCCTGCGCAATCTGCGCGAGCGCCAGGCTGTCGTAACACGAAACGCCGATGAGCGCTGCATCGCCCAGGACGGCGCGCGCTGTGGCGGGTGACATGTCCGTGCGGCCGAGATGCACGCCGTCGGCACCCATCTCGCGGGCCAACGCGACGTCGTCGTTCACGATGAGCAGCGCCGCGCGCGCGCGGCACAGCTCGAGCAGCCGGTGCGCCTGCTCGCGCCGCAGCCGCAAGTCGCCGCTCTTGCTGCGATATTGAATCACCCGCGCGCCGCCAGCCAGAACCGCCCCGGCTCGCTCGTACAGCCAATCGCTGTCCGACACCTCGGGCGTGACGGCGTACAGGTGCTCAATCCGCTTTCTGCTCATCCTGCACGTCTTCCTCGCGCGCCCAGAACAGGCGGTCGGGGATGTGCTGTCCCATCCCGGGTCGGTAACCGGAGCTCAGGGTCTTCCACGTGTATTCCTGCGCGTCGCGCACCGCTTCCGTCACCGGAACGCCGTTCGCGATAGTAGCTGCAATAGCGGAAGCGAGCGTGCATCCGGAACCGTGATACGCGCCTGCCAGCCTTTGCCAGTTGTCGGAGCGCTCCACGCCGTTCTGCGAATAGAGGACGTTCACCACCTGGGCGGTGTTTTCGTGCGTGCCTGTGATCAGCACATACTCGCATCCCAAGGCGAGGATGCGGCGCGCGCATTCCTCCAGCGATGGATCGTCGCCGTCGTCACCATCGTTGATGGCGAGCCGACGCGCCTCCAGGCTATTGGGCGTAATCAGCGTAGTCTGCGGGACCAAAAGCTCGCGCATGGCGATAACCATGTCGTCGCTCGCCAGCTCGTCGCCGCGCCCCGAGCTCAACACCGGGTCGAGCACCAGCGGGACTTCGGGGTAGTCCGACACCACCTCTGCGATCGCTGCGATGATTTCCACGCTGCCGAGCAGCCCGACCTTGAACACCGTCACCGGCATGTCCTCGAGGACGCAGCGCGCCTGGTCTGCGACCCATTCCGCCTCCAGCGGCAACACGCCCTCGACGCCGATCGTGTCCTGCACCGTCACCGCGGTGACGACCGACAGAGCGTGGCACCCCATGCTCGACAGAGTCAGGATGTCGGCCTGCAAGCCGGCGCCGCCGCTCGGGTCGGCGGCGGCAAAAGTGAGCACGATGGGCGGGGAAGCAGGCATCAGAGCATCGCGAGAGGCGAGTGGCGAGGAATTGTTCCGTGGTGAGGTGATTCGATTAGAATTCGAATCTTACTCTAATTCCCCATCACCACTTCGCTGCGCCATGAATGACACGCGCGCTTACCGGACCTACATGTGCCTGATCTGTGGATTCATCTACGATGAGGCGGCCGGCCTGCCGGAGGAGGGTATCCC
>DASPUW010000373.1:0-5142 GCA_035622675.1 Burkholderiales bacterium
TGCCGAGGTGAGCTCGCGGCGGCGCGTAGGCGAAGGCCACAGCCCGGCGGGCCGCAGCAGCATCACCAGGATCAGAGCCAGACCGAACAGCAGCATGCGCAGGCTCTCCGGGTCGAGGATCACTTTTCCGAACAGCTGCTGCTGCATCGGGGCGGCGGTGTGTCGCAGCAGCTCGGGCAGTGTCGCCAGCATCAGCGCTCCGAGCACGACTCCGGCCACGTGCCCCATCCCGCCGAGCACCACCATGCAAAGGACTGTGATCGACTCCCAGACGACGAAGCTTTCCGGACTCACGAAGCCCTGCAGGCTGGAGAACAAGCCGCCAGCCACGCCACCGAAAGTGGCGCCCATGGCGAAGGCGAGCAGCTTGACGTTGCGGGTGTTGATCCCCATCGCCAGCGCCGCGATCTCGTCCTCGCGGATCGCGACCCAGGCGCGCCCGAGGCGCGAATCCTCCAGACGGATGCAGACGAACATCACGAGCACAGCGAGTACCAAGAATAGATAGTAGTGCAGATGCGTGCCGGGAAAGGAGATGCCGAGCAGAGAGTCAGTGCGCCCGAAAGACACGCCCGCGATGTTGATCGGGTCGATGAGGTTGACCCCCTGCGGGCCGTTGGTGATGTTGATCGGCGCGTTGAGGTTGTTCAGAAAGATGCGGATGATCTCGCCGAAGCCCAAGGTCACGATGGCGAGATAGTCGCCGCGCAAGCGCAGCGTCGGCGCACCCAGCACTACGCCGAAGAAAGCTGCCAGCACGGCACCCGCCGGCAGCAGCACCCACCAGGGCAGATGCAGGCCGAAGTGCGGCGAGGCGAGCAGCGCATACGTGTAGGCGCCCACGGCGTAGAACGCGATGTAGCCCAGATCGAGCAGCCCGGCAAAGCCGACCACGATGTTGAGGCCTAGCGCTAGCATGGTATACAGCAGCGCGAGGTCGATGACGCGCACCCAGGTGCGCCCGACGGACGCGTCCAGCACGAACGGCAGCACGGCGAGCGCTACACCACTCAACACCAGACCGAGCCACCTTGCGCGACGGTCGTGCCGCAACCAATGCGCGAGCTCACGCCATCTCGCGCTCATGCACGCTCCGACAGCCGCTCGCCCAGCAGGCCGGTGGGGCGAAACACGAGGACCATGATCAACACCAGAAAGGCGAACACGTCCTGATAGTGGCTGCCGAGGAAGCCGCCGGTGAGATCGCCGATGTAGCCGGCGCCCAGGCTTTCGATCAAGCCCAAAAGCAGACCCCCGACCATCGCGCCCGGCAGATTGCCGATGCCGCCCAGCACTGCAGCAGTGAACGCTTTCAGTCCCAGCACGAATCCCATGTAGTAGTGCGCGACCCCGTAATTGCTGCTTACCAGCACGCCGGCCACCGCGGCCAGGGCCGAGCCAATCACGAATGTGGCCGAGATGATGCGGTTGATGTTCACGCCCATGAGCCCCGCCACCACCGGATTCTCGGCAGTGGCGCGCATCGCGCGGCCGAGCCGAGTGAAGTGCACCAACCCCATGAGCCCGGCCATGATCAGCGCCGACACCACGATGATGAGGATCTGAACGTTGGTGATGGTGGCGCCTGCCACCGCGTGCGGCGTGGGCGGGATGAGTGCCGGCACCGTGTGATAGCGCCGTCCCCAGATCAGCATGGCCAGGGTCTGCAGCAGGATCGACACCCCGATGGCCGTGATCAGAGGCGCGAGGCGTGGAGCGCGGCGCAGCGGGCGGTATGCGATGCGCTCGATGGAGAATCCGAGCGCCATGCACACACCGATGGCCACCACCAGCGCGACCACACCCAGCAGCAGCGCCGGCAGGCCGAGGTTGGTGCCCAGCAGCAGCTCCACCACCGACAGCGACACCAGCGCACCCACCATGACTACCTCGCCGTGGGCGAAATTGATCAAGCCGAGAATGCCGTAAACCATCGTGTAGCCCAGCGCCACCAGGGCGTACACGCTGCCCAGCACCAGCCCGTTCAGGATCTGCTGGAGAAAGATGTCCATGAAAAACGGCGCCGGAGGCGCCGTTCGTGACTCGACCCGCGCGGGTAGGCGGTGTTCAACGCCGGCCGCTCAGCCGCCGACGGTGTCGAGATACTCCCACTTCCCGCCCTTCGCTTGATAGAGGCTGATGCTGCCGCCCTTGATGTCGCCGTTCTCATCAAACGCAACGTTGCCGGTGACGCCCTGGTAGCTGATGCCGGCAAGGATCGGCAGATACTTGGCGGGATCGGTCGAATCGGCCTTCTTCATCGCTTCGAGCAGGACGTTGGCGGCGTCGTAAGCGTACGGAGCGTACAACTGGATCTCGATGTTGAACTTGGCCTTGTACTTTTCCGCGAACGCTTTGCCGCCCGGCATTTTGTCCAGCGGCACGCCGGGCGAAGACGCGTAGGCGCCTTCTGCCGCATCACCAGCGAGCTTCAGGAACTCGGCCGTCTGCCCGCCGTCGCCGGTGAGGAACTTCGCGCCGATGCCGAGATTCTTGATCTGCTTCATCATCGGCCCCGACTGCGAGTCCATCCCGCCATAGAAGATCAGATCGGGATTCTTGCCTTTGATGCTGGTGAGAATAGCGTTGAAGTCGGTCTTGTCGGTGCCGGTGAACTCGCGCGTCACGATCTGACCGCCGGCCGCCTTCGCTGCTTTCTCGAATTCGTCCGCCAGACCCTGACCGTAAGCGCTGCGGTCGTCGATGATGGCGATGTTCTTCGCTCCGAGCTTGTGTACGGCGTAATCGCCGAGCACCTTGCCTTGCTGCGCGTCGTTCGCCATCACGCGAAACGCGGTCTTGAATCCCTGGTGCGTGTACGTGACGTTGGTCGCGGAGGGTGAGATCTGCGCGATGCCGGCATCGTGGTAGATCTTCGAGGCCGGAATGGTTGTGCCCGAATTGAGGTGCCCGATCACGCCGGCCACCTTGGCGTCCACGAGCTTCTGCGCGACGATCGGGCCCTGCTTGGGATCGGCCTGGTCGTCCTCGCTCTGCATCGCGAACGTGGCCTTCTTGCCGCCGAGCATGATGTTGGCGGCGTTGGCCTCGTCCAGTGCCAGGCGCACGCCGTTCTCGTTGTCCTTGCCCAGGTGAGCGACCGGGCCAGTAAGCGGCCCGGCATGACCGATCTTGATCGCCTCGTCCTTCTTGCCGCAGCCCGAAAGCACGAGAGCCAGCGCCGCTGCCGCGCCTACAACCGCCGTCTTCAGATGGACTGACAGATCCCCCTCTTTCATGGTGTTGTCCTCGAGAAAAAATGCGGGTCGGTCAAACGGGCGGATTATTCCGCCTCGTCAACGAGTTGTCAAACCGAGCCGGGTGTCTTCGCCGAGTAGAGCCCCAGCGCTTCACCAAAATAAAAGAGCCGGCGCGCGGCCGGCTCTCTTTACGAGTTGTCTCTGCGACTACTGCAGCGACAGAACCCACTCCACGATGGTCTGGGCATCGGCATCGGGAATGTTGTTGGGGGGCATGGGAATCGGGCCCCATACGCCGCTGCCGCCGGCCTTGACCTTGGCGACGAGCTTCGCTTCCGCACCCTTGTCGCCCTTGTACTTCTTGGCGACTTCCTCGTAGGCGGGACCCACGAGCTTCTTGTCTACGGCGTGGCACGTCAGGCAGTTGTACTTCTGGGCCAGCTGTTTGGCTTTCGCGGCGTCCGGGGCGGCATTTGCACCGCCGAAGACCACCGCACAACCCAAGGCGACGCCAGCGATCAAAATCCGTCTCATCGGGAAATCCCCTTCATTGGTTCGGGTTTAGCGAAGCGAGCGCAATTCTAAAGGCTTTTGGTGGCCTTGGAAACTCGCACCAACCGGCTCATGCGGCGCGCAGCGCCTGCTCCAGCGCCGCCACCTCTTGTATCGGCGGCAGACATTCAACGCCCCGGCATACCCAGGCGTTGACGCCCGCCCGCGCGGGCTTGTCCATCGCAGCGGGTAGAGCGGCGATACCATCGGGCAACGCGATGAACAGGGTCGAAGGTGCGTAGCGCTGCGCCAATCCCGCTTGCTCCTGCCAACGCGCAAGCTCGCGAGCTTCTCCGCGAACAATGACAGTAATCGGCGGCGCGAGATGCTCCGCCAGGGCGAGGCATAGCGTCGCGAACGCGCTGGGATGCTCTTGCATCTGCCCGGCAAACAAGCGTAGCGTGCGTTCGGCTGCCACGAGGTAGCGGGCTTCACCGACCAAATGTGCCAGGCGTTGCAGAGCGAGCGCGGCTACGCCGTTGCCCGAAGGCGTTGCGCCGTCCGGCCCGGGTTTGGGGCGCAGAATGAGCGCCTCGTGGTCGCGGCTGGTGAAAAAGAAGCCGCCGTTCGCGCGATCCTCGAAACCTTCCACCAGTGCGTCGCCCACTGCGAGTGCGAACCGCAGATCGTCGGCGCGGAATTCGGCTTGCATCAGCTCCAGCGTCGCCGCGAGAAGGAGGGCGTGATCGTCCAGGTAGGCGTTGAGATGCGCGCGTCCATCCTTGTAGGTCGCCAGAAGGCGGCCATCACGCCACAGCGTCGTGCGCACAAAGTCCAGCGCGCGGCGGGCCGACGCGACCCAGTCGTCGCGTCCAAACACGCGACCAGCGTGGGCCATCCCCTCGATCATGAGTGCGTTCCACGACGTCAGGATCTTCTCGTCGCGCCCAGGGCGCACCCTGTGCTCGCGCTCTGCGAACAGCTTTGCGCGAGCCCGCGCAAGCAGGTTCTCGGCCGAATCCACCGACAGTCCGAGCGACGCTGCGACCTGCTCCAGAGGCTGCGCAACATACAGGTGCCAATGCTCGCCTTCGAAGTTGGGAGCGCGCGTCAATCCGAAATGCGCGCCCAGCAAGACGTATTCGTCCTCGTCGAGCACGCGTGCCGCCTCTTCCCGGCTCCATACGTAGTATTTGCCTTCCACGTGCTCCGAATCGGCGTCGAGCGACGAGTAGTAGCCGCCTTCCGGCGACTGCATCTCGCGCATCACCCACGCAGCGGTCTGCTCGGCCGCGCGACGGAACAACTGATCCCGGGTCACGAGCCAGGCGTCGGTGTACAACCGCAGCAGCGGCCCGTTGTCGTACAGCATCTTCTCGAAGTGCGGGATCATCCAGCGCTCGTCCACGCTGTAGCGGCAGAATCCGCCGCCGAGCTGGTCGTAGATGCC
>DASPUW010000374.1:0-2811 GCA_035622675.1 Burkholderiales bacterium
GACGTATTAGGCTCGGCCAAAGGCGCGGGCCGGCTCGACACGAAATATCCCGACTTCGGCCGTGCCTCGATCAATCGGCGGTCCTCCAGATGCCGATAGGCCTGCACGGCAGTGGCGATGCTGACGCGGTGCTGAGCGGAAACGCGGCGCACCGAAGGCAGGCGGTCGCCGGCCCTGAGGGCGCCGGCCTGGATCGCCTCAGCCACTCGCTCGGCAACGGATTCATACAACAAGCTCGCTGTATTACTCATGCAAAGATGTTCGCGCAGCATTGCGGTGTTGAACAGGCACAGAGGCGAGTGGTCCTGACCATAACAGATTGGCTAGCCTCTGATCTGTACCGGTCCAAACTCTACACTGTTATATCTGTACTGAAAAGTGGATGCTCCCTACCATTTCGCCATGCGCCTCGAAGGAACCACCGCCATGATTACGCTGGAACGCGAAGCCTCCGTCCGGGTCGAAACCGGGACGCGCATCGAGATCGCTTGTTTGTCTGGCGTGTTGTGGGTGACACAGGAAGGCGACTATCGCGACCTGTTCCTGGCGCCGGGAGAATCTCTCGAGCTGTTGCCGCGTGGCGCTACGCTGGTCACGGCGCTCGAGCCGTCTACGCTGCGCGCAGTCGATAGAAGCAAGCGGCGCAGCCTGTGGCGCAGCTGGTGGGGCAACGCCAGGCGCAGCACTACGGCGGTCGTGATCAAACCGAGCGCCACCTTACTCGATGGTCCGCATGCCCTCAGGCCAGATCACGTTGCCGTTTGAGCTTCAGCGTGTCGAAGGTGGGCCTGCGGTCGAGTCCGTACGCACTTTGTTTGAGGAGTATCAGGCCGGACTGGGCGTCGACTTGGGTTTCCAGAGGTTCGATCAGGAGTTGGCCGAGCTCCCGGGCGCCTATGCACCACCCGCGGGGCGTTTGTATCTTGCGCTGCAGAGGCATGCGCCGGCCGGGTGCGTCGCATTGAGGCCGCTGCAGCACACGACGTGCGAGATGAAGCGGTTGTATGTGCGGCCCGCCTATCGCGGCTGCGGCATCGGACGGATGCTCGCCGAGCGAGCGCTGGGCGAAGCGCGCGCGATCGGATACGAGCGCGTCGTGCTGGACACGCTGCCGGCCATGCACGAGGCTCAAGCGCTGTATGCTGACTTGGGATTCGTGGACACGGATGCTTACACCTTCAATCCGGTCGACGGTGCGCGCTTCCTCGCGCTCGACCTGGCCGACGGCTCCGCTACGAAGCCAGCCTCAAACCCATGAACTGCCAGCGGTCCGCCGGGTAGAAAAAATTGCGATAGCTGGCGCGGATGTGGGAGCGCGGCGTTGCGCAGGAGCCGCCGCGCAGCACCAGCTGGCTCACCATGAACTTGCCGTTGTACTCACCGAGCGAACCGGACTGCGGCTTGAAGCCCGGGTAAGGCGAGTAGGCGCTGCTCGTCCACTCCCACACATCGCCGAACAGTTGGTGGGATGCGTTACTGGCCGCGGCAGGCTGCAGCCTGCCGCTCTCCAGTAGATTGCCCTCCACCGGCACGGACGCGGCGAGCGCTTCCCATTCGAATTCCGTGGGCAGGCGCTTGCCCGCCCAGCGCGCGAAGGCGTCCGCCTCGTAGTAGCTCACGTGACACACCGGCGTGTGCGGATCGACGCGCTGGAACCCGGACAACGTCATGTGCCACCACTCGCCGTCGATCTGTTCCCAGTACAGCGGCGCCTGCCACCCGGCTTCGTTTACTTTGCGCCAGCCATCCGAGAGCCACAGCGCGGCATCGCGGTAGCCGCCTGCGCGCATGAACTCCAGGTATTCGCCGTTGCTCACCGGTCGCGAGGCTAACGCGCAGCGCTCGAGCAACACGCGATGGCGCGGCATCTCGTTGTCGAAAGCAAATCCGTCACTCTGCGCACCGACCGCGTGCACGCCGGCCGGGAACTCGAGCCACGTCAGCGGGTCGATTTTGACGGACACCTCATGCGGTACAGCCCGGTACGCCGGGCGCAGGGGATTGAGCGCGAGCAGGTTCTTGATGTCGGTGAGCAGCAGCTCCTGATGCTGCTGCTCGTGATGCAGGCCGAGCGTCACGCGAAATGCGGTTTCGGTATCGCGCTCGGCGTCGAGCCGGGCCAGGAGCTGGGCCATGTGTTCGTCGACGTGAGCGCGATACCGATACACGTCCTCGACCGTCGGCCTCGACAGCAGCCCGCGCATCGGCCGCGGGAAGAAGGTGCCGACCGTCTCGTAGTACGAGTTGAACAGATAGCTGTACTGAGGATGGAAGGGACGATAGCCAGGCAGAAGCGGCGTGAGCAGAAAGTTCTCGAAGAACCAGGTCGTGTGCGCCAGGTGCCACTTCGCGGGACTGCACTCGGGTGCGCTCTGGATCACGTAATCCTCGAGCGCGAGAGGGCGGCACAGCTCGACGGTCAGCGAACGCACCGCGTCGTAGGTTTCGCGCGACATTGTCGCGGTGACCGCATTGAGCCGGGTGGAATGCGCAGGAGAAGACATGATGTTGTAAGGAAAATGGTGACCCAAACTGCGCGTGCTATGTTCCGGAGTGCGGGACCAGAACCGGGAGTTGTGCCATTATGGGCGCGTTCCAGACCGCTAGGGAAGCGCCGGCGCATCGAGGTCATTTTTACAAATATGCGGCGAGCGCGAGGAGCGAGGATCGAAACCGTGCGTCTACCCGACGCGGCCACAGAGGGAGGAGTGCACTTGTGAAATATGCCGCTGGTGTCGTCCTCCCGCGTCAGCCTCGCAACCTGTCGGTGGTCGATCTGGCGCCACCGCCGGCATCCATTCTGCAGGACGT
>DASPUW010000375.1:0-4779 GCA_035622675.1 Burkholderiales bacterium
CCGCAACGACCTGTACACCGCCACGCGCGGACGCGGCGCGTACCTGAACGACAAACGCCTGCGCGTGTCGCGCCGTGAAAAGCTGATCGATGCGCTGATCGGGACCGGCTTTCCGTTCCGCATGTTCGAGCATCTCGACGCGTACAGCGCGATGCTGAAGGACCTCATGACCAAGACTGCGGGAGTACGCCGAGCCGGCTCTGCCGCGCTCGATCTGGCCAACCTGGCCGCGGGCCGGCTGGACGGGTTCTGGGAGATCGGGCTCGCTCCGTGGGACATGGCGGCGGGCTGCCTCATGATCACCGAGGCTGGTGGTCTGGTGGGCGATCTCGAGGGCAATCAGGAGTTCTTGCAGAGCGGCAACCTCGTCGCCGGCAGCCCAAAGATCTTCGCGCAACTGGTGCAGGCGGTTCGACCCCACCTCACCGCGAAGCTGCGCAACGCAACCGAACACAGCGCCTAAGTTTTGCCCGCCCGCCAAAGACGGTCCATCTACCGGCCGGCGGCTGCGAGGCGGTTCTTGAACGATCTGAGCCGCTCGAGCAGCCCTTGGGCGAACGAGCTCGTTTCGGCCTTCGGGGTGTCTTTCACTTTATGCCGCTCCAGCAGCTCGGGCGAGCTCTGGTATTCGGCGTAGCGCGTGATGGCCGAGCTCAGGTGTTGCTGCAACAGACCCAAATTGACGGGCTTATTCAGAAAGCGGTAGATCTGCGCCTCGTTGATGAGATGAATCACCATCTCCGAGTCCGAAGCGCTGGTGACGACCAGGACCAGAATCTGCGGGTACTTGCGCTTGAGCAGATTGAACAGGATCAGGTAGTTGTCGAAGTCGGCGTCGATATCGGTGATGAACAGAGCGATTTCGCGCGCCTCGAGTTCAGCCAGTGCCTGATCGATGTCCGACACGCACACCAGCTCGTAGCTCGATCCGAGCAGCTTGCCGAGCGCGTCGTGCAGTCCCGGCTTCTGCTCCAGCAGGAGTATGGCCCCGTCTATCTTGGGCGGAGGCGCCTGTCTAGGTCGATTGCGCTCCAGCAGTTGCTGGCCGATCGCGACCGCTTCGCCAACCACCTGCTGTAATTCTTGATTGTCCCAAGGCTTGCTGATGAAGCGGTAGACCTCGCCGTCATTGATGGAACCCACGATGGAGGCGAGGTCGGAATAGCCGGTGAGCAGGATGCGCACGCTGTCCGGCGAGATGTCGCGCGCGCGGCGCAGCAGCTCGACACCGAGCATTCCGGGCATGCGCTGGTCGCTCACGATCACCGGGATCTTGAACTTGCTGATGAAGTCCAGCGCCTCTTTGCCGTTGGCTGCGGTGAGAACGTGGTATCGCCCGCGGAAGATCGTCTTCAGCGCTGTCAGTATGCGCTCCTCGTCGTCCACGAACAGGATGCGAGCGCGCTGAACAGTCACCGCTTCGTTGAGCGGCGAGAGCTCATTAACGCTCGCATCGCTTGGCACCGTTGCATCGCTGCTGCGCGCGAGCGAACGCAGCTTGCGTGCGCCGCTGAGCATGCCGGGCGCGCTGGGCGACGACGCGGGGGCCCCGGCGCTGGCACGCGGTGACGCCTGGTCGCCGAGCTGATCCGGGATGGCGTTGAACAGCGCCTCGCTGAATTCGCGGGCATTGTCGAAGCGATCCTGGGGCGCCTTGGCCAGCGCCCTTTGCACGACCCAATCCACCGCCGGCGGCAGCAGCGGGTTGAGGCGGGACGCGTCCACCGGCGTCTCGTACAGGATTTTGTTCATGATCTGCCCGCTGCTCTCGCCGGCAAACGGTTTGACGCCGGTGAGCAGCTCGTACAGGAGAACGCCCGCGGCAAACAGGTCGGCTCTGCCGTCCGGCGTTTCGCCAAGATACTGTTCCGGCGACATGTAGCTCGGCGTGCCCAGCATGTGGCCATGCTGAGTTACGTTCGAGGTCTCGATACGCGCAATGCCGAAGTCGGTGACTTTGATGTTGCCTTCGCGCGTGACGAGCAGGTTGCCCGGTTTGATATCGCGGTGGATGACGCCCTGCGCATGAGAATAGGCCAGGGCATCCAGCAACTGGCCGATGATGTCGCGCACCCGCTGCAATTCGGACTTGAGACCCTCGCTCAGGTAGGCGGTCAGTGGCTTGCCGGCGACGTGCTCCATGGCGATGAAGCAGAAGTCGCCCTCCTCGCCATACTCGTAGACCTGCACCACGTTGGCGTGGGTCAAACGCGCAGCCGCCTGCGCCTCGCGTTTGAATCGGCTGAGCGCCTCGTCCTTCGTCTCCTGTTCGAGCTTGGTCTTGTCTACCAGCTTGATCGCCAGCGTCCGATGCAGGACCGGGTCCCAGCCTTCCAGCACGGTCGCCATGCCGCCTTCGCCGAGCAGGCCACGTACTTCGTAGCGCCCGATGACGGCTGGAATGTTCATGCGAACGGGTCGAGTCCAGCCATCGGTGCCCTCATGCTGCAAGCGCCTGCGGCTGGGCTGCCTTCACCGGCAGGAATACCGAGAAGGTCGTGCCGCGACCCACACTCGACTTGACCTCGATGCGACCGCCGTGCTCCTGGACGATCTTGTAGGCGATGGACAGGCCGAGCCCGGTGCCCTGCCCCACATCCTTGGTGGTGAAAAACGGGTCGAAGATCTTGGACAGGATAGCCTCGGGAATGCCGTGACCGTTGTCCGCCACGTCCACCCGAACTTGTCCGCCTGGCGCGATGGCGCTGGCAACCGTGATCTCGCCGGATGTTTCATCCGTCGCCTGTGCAGCGTTGGTCACGAGGTTGAGGAACACCTGATTGATCTGCGACGGCGAACATTCCACCAGCGGAATCTCCCGCAGCTGCTTGTGCACCGTCTTGTGCTTGATCATGTTGCGGGCGATCACCAACGTGCTCTCGATGCCCTCGTTCAGATTGAAGCGCTGCAGCTTGCTGCGGTCCAGGCGGCTGAAGTTCTTCAGGTTGATGACGATCTCCGCGATCTGGTCGATGCCGTGCAGCCCGTCGCTGGTGAGATGGAGCAGATCGCCAGCCTCGGATTCGGCGCGGAACTTGGAGGACAGCGCGGACACGCGGGTGAACTGCGCCGAAAGCTCCGCATCCGGCACGTCGCCGCGCTCCAGCATGGCTAACAGTTTCGTGCACTCGGCTACCACGCCCTCGACCTGCGGCAGCCTCTCCTTGACCGAGGCCAGGCTGGCTTTGACATACGCGAGCGGCGTGTTGATCTCGTGGGCAATGCCGGCCACCATCTGACCGAGCGAAGACATCTTCTCGGACTGGACCAGCATCAGCTCCGATTCCTTCAGGTGCTTGAGCGCTTCGGACAGCTCCTTCGTCCGATCCTGCACCTTGTGCTCGAGATTCTCGTTGGCCGCCTTCAGGGCCTCGTTGGCCTGGTTGATCTTGCCGTAGCTCTGGCGCAACTGGTACACGACATAAGCCAGGAAAACCAGCAGAGCAGCGGAATAGAACACCAGATAGACGCGAAACTGTTCCTTTTGATCGGCGATCGCCTGGAACTCTCGATCGTAGGCGTCGTTGAGAGATGTGATGCGTGGGGAGGTGGGCAGCAGTGCGATTTGCTCGCCAAGCTGCGTGACCGCGGGCTCTTGCTTGAGCAGAGCGCCCACGGCGGGGACCAGCCCCGAGAGCGGAGTACGAATGGCTTCGGGGTACTGCGGCGCCGCTTCAGCGAGGGTACCGGCGGCCGTTTCCACCGCCTTTCGCGCACCGTCGTCCGGTTGTACATAGAGGCGCAAAAGCTCGGCGTTCAACGCCACCAGCTGCCCGTCGAGGGCCGACAGCTTCTGCCGCTGCTTGGCATCGGCCTCTGCCAATCGGGCGACCGTCTGGCGAACGCCAGATAGCTGATTCAGCAGATCCTTGACCGCCGCGCGCAGATCAGCGTTTGCCTGCTCGAACTGGTCGACGCGCTTCTGCTTTTCCAGGAACGCACTGCGCAAGCTCTCGACCCCGGTAGCCAGGGCGCGATTGTTGAGGGCAGCCGTTTCTACCGTGATATCGCCCAGCAAGGGCTGCAGCCTGGCCACCGGTTCGCGCGCGCGAGGCTCGGTAGCCAACGTGTCGCTGCGCGCAGTGGCGAGATCTCGGTTCCAGCGGCTGTCGATCTCCTTGAGGCTGCGAAGATCGGTGACGATCTGAGTCTGACGCCTGAGGTCGCCCCCCTGACTCATCACGTACAGGTAAGCGAGCACGCCTACCAGCAGCAGCGCCAGGAGCGTCCGCAGCACTTGACCAATCATGGTGGACGCCGAGTCAGGTGATTTGTTGGTTGCGCCGTCCGACCGTCGATCCCGTCTGCTGCTTTCGCCGATCGCCCGCGTCGAACTTGTGAAATATTATCGGCAAAATGCACGTTCCATGCCAGCCGTCGGTATGGAACGACATCGGGTTGGCCTGCGGTGCGCCTAGGACGGAAGGGGTCCAGCCAATCGGGCAATAACCCGCTCAGGTCCTATCGAGTTGGCGCTTCAGATTGTCGAAGGCAGCCTGGAACACTCCGTTGCCGATGTCATCGGAGAGCTCACGCTCGCGCCCAGTTTCGCAATCGAATTCGGCGATCCACTGCGCGAAGGTGCGTCCGCCGTCGGTTACGGGCGTCAGCTTCAGAGTCGCGACATAATTCTGCACGCCCATCGGCGAGACGAGGATGTTGTACGTGACGCTGTAATCGCAGTCGGACAGCGCGAGCAACTGCTCACGCAGGTTGCCGCCGTCACGCAGGTTGAAGTTACGAACGCAGCCGACTTTGTCGGCCGCGACGCCTCCCTCG
>DASPUW010000376.1:0-10222 GCA_035622675.1 Burkholderiales bacterium
TCGTTTGTGCACCCGCAGCATGGGCCGCAGCCTGCTCATCGTCGAATCGCCGTCGAAGGCGAGAACGCTCAAGAAGTACCTCGGACGTAACTTCGAGGTGCTGGCGTCGTACGGCCACGTTCGCGACCTCGAAGCCAAGGAAGGTGCGGTCGACCCGGCGCACGACTTTCGCATGCGCTATGCGTTGGTGGAGAAAAACGCCAAACATGTAGACGCGATAGCCAAGGCCGCGGGCGGAGCGGACCAGGTCCTGCTGGCCACCGACCCGGATCGCGAGGGCGAAGCCATCGCCTGGCATCTGACCGAGCTGCTGAAGGCGCGCAAATCGCTCAAGGCGCGGCCGATAAAGCGGGTCGTGTTCTACGAGATCACCGAGGCGGCAGTTAAAGAGGGGGTTGCGCACCCCCGCGGGATCTCGATGCCGCTCGTCAACGCCCAGCAGGCGCGGCGCGCCCTCGACCATCTAGTCGGTTTCAATCTCTCCCCTCTGCTGTGGAAGAAGATCGGACCGAGCTTGTCCGCCGGTCGGGTGCAGAGTCCCGCATTGCGCCTGATCGTCGAACGCGAGAAGGAGATCGAGAGCTTCAAGCAGCGAGAATACTGGACTGTTCACCTCGAGAGCCACAAAGGCCAGGACAAGTTCAGCGCGCGCCTCACCGAATACAAGGGGAACAAGCTCGAGCAGTTCAGCATCACCACCGACGCCGAGCAGCAGGCGATCGTCGCGGACATACTGGGAAGCGCCAAGGGCAGTGCGACCGTCGTCAAGGTCGAGCGCAAGCCCAAGCTGCGCTATCCGTCGCCGCCCTTCATCACTTCGACACTGCAGCAGGAAGCCATACGCAAGCTTGGGATGACCGCCGAGCGTGCCATGCGCACGGCGCAGCAGTTGTACGAAGGCGTCGATATCGGTGGCGGTGACGTCGGCCTAATCACGTACATGCGCACGGACTCGACCAACCTCGCGAACGAGGCGGTGCACGAGATCCGGAGTTACATCGCAGAGCACTTCAAGGCGGACTATCTGCCGAAGAGCGCGGTCCACTACCGCAGCAAGTCGAAGAACGCGCAGGAGGCGCACGAGGCCATTCGCCCGACCTCCATCGCGCGCACTCCGGATCAGGTGCGCGCGCACCTCACGCCAGACCAGGCGCGCCTGTACGAGATGATCTGGAAGCGCACGCTGGCATGCCAGATGGCGCCAGCGCGCTTCGACACGGCGAGCGTCGACCTGCGTGCGGGCCGCGCGGATACGCTGTTTCGCGCGACTGGCCAGACGCTCGTGTTCCCGGGCTTCATCGCAGTCTACAAGGAAGATGTGGACGACTCGCCCGACGACGGTGAGGAGAAGCTCCCGCCGCTGGAGGCGGGCGAGCGCGTTCCAGTCGATCGACTGTTCGGAGCACAGCACTTCACGCAGCCGCCACCGCGCTACACCGAGGCGAGCCTGGTCAAGACGCTGGAGGAGTACGGGATCGGGCGCCCGTCCACCTACGCCAGCATCATCTCCACCTTGCAGGATCGCGGCTACGCGCTTCTAGACAAGAAGCGGTTCGTGCCGACTGACCTGGGCCGGCTCGTGAGTGGATTCCTGAGCGCGCACTTCGAACCGTACGTCGACTACGCCTTCACCGCCCGTATGGAGGATCAGCTCGACTTCATCTCCAACGGCAAGCGCGAGTGGGTTCCGGTGCTGAAGGAATTCTGGGACGCTTTTTCCACCACGCTGGAGGAAAAGCAAGAGGTCGCGCGCGGCAGCCCGCTGGGCGAGAAATGCCCCAAGTGCAAGAAGGGAGAGCTATATCTTCAGAACAGCCGCCGCGGTTTGTTCGTCGGCTGCAGCCGCTATCCAGCGTGCGACTACACGCGCCCGTGGGGCCCGTTGGCCGATGGCCCCATGAATCTGGGCAAGGATCCGGACAGCGCGTTGGACGTCCTGCTGATGCGGGGGCCCTACGGCTACTACGTGCAGCTCGGGCCGACGGACCCCAAGGCCGAGTCCAAGCCGAAGCGGGCCGCGTGGCCCAAGAACACGCCGGTGGTCGCCGCAGATCTGGCCACCGCGCTCAAATTACTCGCCTTGCCGCGACAGCTCGGGGCTCATCCCGAAACCGGAAAGATGGTCGAAGCGAACGTCGGACCGTTCGGGCCGTACATCAAGCACGATGGCGCCTACAAGTCGATACCCAAAAGCGACAGCGTGTATGACATCGCGTTACCGCGCGCTCTCGAGCTGCTCGCCGTGCCGAAGGCCGAGCGCGGTACGCCCGGCAAGCGCCTGGGCCCGCATCCGCAAGACCAGCAGCCTGTCGTGTTGCTGAGTGGTCGCTACGGTCCTTACGTGAAACATGGGCGTGTCAACGCCACAGTGCCCACCGACTACGACCCTGCCAGTCTCTCGTTGGAGCAGGCGCTGACGATCCTCGCAGCCAAGCAGGCCAAGCGTACGCCGGGCAAGGGCAAACCGCGCACCGCTAAGCAGGCGGAAGCGACAGAGGCGCGGACGAACACCACAGGTAAAACGACAAAGGGAGCGCGCGGCCAGGCGCAAACAGGGCGTGCCAGGTCTGCGCCGCCCCAGCGCGGGGCGGCAGCGCGCGCGGCGGCAAGACCGGCGAAGCGCCGGCGCGGCGGGTAAACCGCGACGGTTTCTACACGTCGAGGTTGCGAACCCCGAGGGCGTTAGCTTCGATGAAGGCGCGACGCGGTTCGACCACGTCTCCCATCAGGGTGGTGAAAATCTCGTCGGCCGCGATCGCATCCTCGATCTGTGCACGCAGTAGCCGGCGGGACTGCGGATCCATGGTGGTCTCCCACAGCTGCGTGGGGTTCATCTCACCCAGGCCTTTGTAGCGCTGGATCGTGAGCCCGCTTCTGGCTTGCTCCAGCAGCCACTCCACCGCCTGGCGGAAGTCGCTCACCGGTTGCTTGTTGTCGCCCCGCTGCACCAGCGCCCCCGGTCCGAGCAGGCCCTCCAGCATTTTGGCGGTTTTGCGGATCTGCGCGTAATCGCCGCTGTCGACGAAATCGCGATCGAGGTGGCTCAAACGCAGATTACCGTGCTGCATCTTTCTCACCATCAGCACGTGAGCTTCGGCTTTCTCGTCGAAGCGCGGCGACACAGTCACGCCTTCGCTGGGCAGGTTGCCAGCCAGAGCGGCAGCGCTCGCCGCCGCCGCCTCAGTGCTGGACAAGTCGAGCTCGGGTCCCCGCAGCAGCGCATACAGCACGTCTACGTCGATGCGCCTGGATAGCCGCTCGATCACCGCCTCAGCCAGAATGTACTCGCGCGCGAGCTCGGCCAGGGCGTCTTTGGTGAGCGGCGGCATTCCCTCTCCACGATGCAGCTCTGCGTCGTTCAACGCTGCCCGCAACAGGTGATCCTTCAGCTCGTGATCGTCCTTGAGGTAGCGCTCGTCGCGGCCGTGCTTGACCTTGTACAGCGGCGGCTGCGCGATGTAGATGTGACCCCGTTCCACCAGCTCCGGCATCTGGCGATAGAAGAAAGTCAGTAGAAGGGTCCGGATGTGCGACCCATCGACATCGGCATCGGTCATGATGATGATGCGGTGGTAGCGCAGCTTCTCCGGGCGGTACTCCTCCTTGCCGATGCCAGTGCCGAGCGCGACGATCAAAGTCGCGATTTCCTGCGACGAGAGCAATTTGTCGAACCGCGCCTTCTCGACGTTGAGGATCTTGCCTTTGAGCGGAAGAATCGCCTGGAACTTGCGGTCGCGTCCCTGCTTGGCCGAGCCTCCAGCCGAATCTCCCTCCACCAGATACAGCTCCGAGAGCGCCGGATCCTTCTCCTGGCAATCCGCCAGCTTCCCGGGCAGCCCGAATCCGTCCAGAACACCCTTGCGCCGGGTCATGTCCCGCGCCTTGCGTGCCGCCTCGCGCGCGCGAGCCGCCTCGATGATCTTGCCCACGATGGTCCTGGCGTCCGCCGGGTTCTCCAGCAGGAAGGCCATCAGTGCTTCAGACACGAACTCCTCGACCACCGGGCGCACTTCGGAAGAAACCAGCTTGTCCTTCGTCTGCGAGGAAAACTTCGGGTCGGGCAGCTTGATGGAAAGAATACAGGCCAGCCCCTCGCGCATGTCGTCGCCGGTGGTCTCGATCCTCGCGCGCTCCGCGTACTTGTTCTGCTCGATGTACTGATTCAGCGTGCGGGTCATGGCGCCACGCAGCGCGGTGAGGTGCGTACCCCCGTCGCGCTGCGGAATGTTGTTGGTGAAGCACAGGACCGCCTCTTGGTATGAGTCGTTCCACTGCATGGCTACTTCCACGCTGATTCCATCGCGCTGGCGCAGCGCGTGGAAGATATGCGGGTGCAGGACGTTCTTGGTCCGATTGATGAACTCGACGAAGGCGCGAATGCCGCCCACGAACTGAAACACCTCCTCCTTGTCGTTGCGCTGGTCGACAAGCTCGATGCGCACGCCGTTATTCAGGAAAGAAAGCTCGCGCAAGCGCTTGGCCAGGATGTCGTAGTGGAACTCGATGTTGCTGAACACGTCGGCGCTCGGCTTGAAGTGAACCTCTGTACCGCGCCGCTCCGTGCTCCCGATTTCCTTCAGCGCGCCGACGGGCTCGCCGTTCCGGAATTCCATCTGGTAGACGTGCCCCTCGCGCCGAATCGTCAGGCGCAGCCACTCCGACAACGCGTTGACCACCGACACGCCGACACCGTGCAGGCCACCCGATATCTTGTAGGAGTTGCTGTCGAACTTACCTCCTGCGTGCAACACCGTCATGACGATCTCGGCGGTAGAACGTGCTGACTCGTCGTCGGGGTGCACCTCAGTGGGAATGCCGCGGCCATTGTCGACGACCGTGACGGAGTTGTCGGAGTGCACCGTGATCTTGATGTCGTCGCAGTAGCCGGCCAGCGCTTCGTCGATGGCGTTGTCCACAACCTCGAATACCATATGATGCAGGCCGGTGCCATCGCTGGTATCGCCGATGTACATGCCCGGGCGCTTGCGCACAGCCTCCAAGCCCTTCAGGACTTTGATGCTGCCCGCGGTGTAATCAGAGCTGCTGCCGTTCGCAGTTGGATCGGTCATCTGTGCTGGACTAGATACGCATGGGCATGACGACGTACTTGAAATCGGGGTTGCCCGGGATGGTCATCAACATGCTGCTGTTGGAGTCACCCAGCGCACACTCCAGCTGGGTGGCCTGTACGTTGCCGAGCACGTCGAGCAGATAGGTCACGTTGAAACCGACGTCCAAGGCCTCGCCGCCATAGCTGATGGCCAGCTCCTCTTCCGCTTCCTCGTGTTCGCTGTTGCTGCACACGATGCGCAGGCTGTCGGCGGTCAACACCCAGCGCACGCCGCGAAACTTCTCGTTGGAGAGTATCGCAGCCCGTTGCAGGGCCTGCTGGAGCGTGGAGCGATCGCAAACGAAGCCCTTCTTGTACCCTGCCGGAATGACTTTCTGATAATCGGGGAACTTGCCATCCACCAGCTTAGTGACGAAGCTGACGCGTCCAAACGCAAAACTCGCCTGATTATCCGACACACGCAACGTGACCGGGTCGTCGGTATCCGCGAGCAGCTTGGCCAGCTCGAGGATTGCTTTGCGAGGCAAGATCACGTCGGTCTTCGCAGCGCCGAGGGGCATGGCGTGCGTGGCCAAGGCCAAGCGGTGCCCATCGGTCGCAACCACCACTAAAGCATCTTCACGCAGCGACAGCAGCAGACCATTCAGATAGTAGCGGATGTCCTGCTGAGCCATGGCGTACTGCACCAGCGCGAGCAGGCGCTTGAGGTCCTTCTGCGGCAGCTGCGCCTGTGCTGCTGGCGCGCTGCCAGCGGCGATCTTGGGGAAATCCTGAGCCGGCAGCGTCTGCAGGCTGAATTTGCTTGGCCCCGCGCGCAGCTGGAGGCGTTTGTCCTGCAGCTCCAGAGATACAGTCGTCGCATCGGGCAACGAGCGCAGAATGTCCAGCAGCTTGCGCGCCGATACGGTAGTCGCCTGCACGTCGGCGGCCTCTGAAGCATCGGCTTCCGCGGCTACTTGAATTTCCAGGTCCGTGGCCGTGAGCGATAGCTTGCCTGCGCCAACCTCGAGCAGAACATTGGACAGGATCGGCAAGGTGTGGCGTCGTTCCACGACACCTCCGACCGCCTGTAGCGGCATGAGCAGGAGATTTCGGTCTACCTGGAGCAGGTTCATTGTTTATTATTCCTGATAACAACTAATAATGAAGGGCCCCGATGCCGGTCGAAATCTCCCTTTGGCCCGGTGGACAACGCAAGCCGGTCCTCGGGACCGGAGGATAAACAGGGTAGCGCCTGTGGAGAAATTGTGGGCAGTTCCGGCGCACCGAGCAGTCGACGAGGTTATCCACAATGTGCGATAGACGTAGTGACATCAGCTGCGCAGAACCTGAAGCAGCGCTTCGAAGTCCCTGCTGATCTCGGGACTGTCGGATTTGAGCTCGGCCACCTTCCGGCAGGCGTGCAGAACAGTCGTGTGGTCTCGGCCGCCAAATGCGTCCCCGATGTCGGGCAGGCTCAGCTGCGTGAGCTCTTTGGCGAGCGCCATGGCAATCTGCCGCGGTCGCGCCACGTTGCGGGAGCGTTTCTTCGAGTACATCTCCGAGACCTTGATCTTGTAGTAGTCGGCGACGGTCCGCTGAATGTTGTCGATCGACACCTGGCGAAACTGGATGGCGAGCACATCCTTGAGCGCTTCGCGGGCGAGGTCGAGCGAGAGCGGCTGGCCGGCGAAATTGGAGTAGGCGAGGACGCGCTTCAGCGCGCCTTCGAGCTCGCGCACATTGGATTGAATGTGCTTGGCGATGAAGAACGCCACATCTTCCGGCAAGCGGGCGTCCTCGACTTCCGCTTTCTTGATCAGGATCGCAACCCGCATCTCGAGTTCTGGCGGCTCGATGGCCACCGTCAGCCCCCACCCGAAGCGTGAAATCAGGCGATCTTCCATGCCGGTGATTTCCTTCGGGTAGCTGTCGCAGGTGATGATCACCTGCTTGTGCGCATCGATGAGCGCGTTGAACGCGTAGAAGAACTCTTCCTGGGTGCGATTTTTCCCGCTGAAGAACTGGATGTCATCGATCAGCAGCAGGTCGAGTGAATGGTAGTACTTCTTGAATCCGTCGAACGCCTTGTGCTGATACGCTCGCACCACGTCGGACACGTACTGCTCGGCGTGGACGTAGCGAAGCTTGGCGTGCGGGCTTTGCTCGTGCGCCAGGTTACCGATCGCCTGAATGAGATGTGTCTTACCCAGTCCAACCCCGCCATAGATGAACAGCGGGTTGTAGGCGGTGCCGGGATGCTCTGCTACTTGTAGCGCGGCGGCCCGCGCCAGCTGGTTCGCCTTGCCGGTCACGAACGAATCGAAGGTGAATGATGGATTGAGGCGGCTGTGCTCGCGCACGCGAGCCTTGCTGGTGTCGGCGGCACTTGGGGCGGGCCGTGGTGCCGCCGGCGTGATGTTGGTCGCATGAGAATGGCTCGCCAGCTGTAGCACGACCTCGACGCGATCGGTGGTGGCTTCGCGCGCGAGCTGCTCGATCACCGGCAGGAACCGGTCCTTGACCCACTGCAAGACGAAACGATTTGGCGCCGTGATCGTGAGCAAACGCCCTTGGGATGCCGCTTGAAGGGGCTGGATCCACGTGCGGAATTGCTGTGGCGGCAATTCCTTCTCAAAGTGCTTGAGGCAATGATTCCAGAGGCCGTCCATTGCGGCTCGAGAGGAGCATCCGTGGTGGGTTGATTGTCGGACAAAGGTGAAACGCTATTGTACTGGCCGGCCGGAAAGTTATCCACAGGGGCGATTCACCAATTGACAATAGTGCCCCGTGCACCGTGTAATAGCCGGCTTTTTAATGTCATCAGGGAAACAACATGAAGCGCACCTACCAGCCGTCCAAGATTCGCCGGGCGCGCACGCACGGCTTCCGTGCCCGCATGAAAACACTGGGCGGGCGTACGGTGCTGAACCGGCGCCGGGCCAAGGGCCGCAAGCGGCTTGCGGTCTGAGGCATTCCCCCGTCGTGCTCGCTTGCCCAGCGGAGAGGCGTTCCGGCAACTCCTGGCCTCTCGGCGGAGCTCAAGAAGTGAGCGCTTCCTAGTGCAGGCGAGGCCTAACGGTCGATGTTTTGCGCGCCTCGGCGTGGTAGTCGGGAAACGCGTGGCGGCGCTCGCTGTCGATCGCAGCTTCCTGAAACGCCTGGTGCGCGAGACGTTCAGGCGCCATCGACAGGAAGTCGCGGGATTCGACTTACTGGTCCGGCCCCGGCGCAGCTTGTCTTCGAGCGAGCTTCGTGAGGCGCGCGAGGATCTGCGAGCGCTGCTGGTTGCTGTCGTCAGATGAGGTGCGTGGCTGCAGGCCTGATTCGCGCGTACCGGGCCGGCGTAAGTCCGCTGTTGGGCCCGTGCTGCCGCTTTCACCCGACCTGCTCAGAATACGCAATTGAATCAATCCTCTTCTACGGATTGACGAAGGGCGCCTGGCTGACGCTGCGGCGCCTCGCGCGCTGTCACCGCTGGCATCCTGGCGGTTACGATCCGATAGCGGCAAAGCCTGAAGGGCGCTGACCGCCATGGACAGTTTTCGGATTTTTGCCGGCGTCGTGTTCGCGGTCTCTGTGTTCTTCCTGGTCGAGGCATGGACTCGCGACCACCAGAAGAGTCCACCACAAGCTCCTCCTCGTACCGCTCAGCAGCAAGGTGACACGGCTCCGCCTATTCCGACTACAGCTCTGGGCCAGGGCGCAACGCCTGCGGCCGCTCGCCCCGCTGACGTAAAGCCCACCAAAGGCGAGCGGATTCGCGTCGCGACCGATGTGATGCTGGCGGAGATCGATACCGTTGGCGGCGACCTGCGGAGAGTCGAGCTCATTCGCTACCGCGACACTTTCGATCGCAACCAGAGTCTGGTTCTACTGCAGGACAACGAGCAGAACGTCTATGTCGCGCAGAGCGGTTTGATCGGCGACAAGCTTCCCAATCACACGTCACAGTTCAGGAGCGCTCAGGCCTCATACGAGCTGGCCCCGGGCGCAGACGCCGTTTCGGTGCGCCTGACTGCGGCGGCCGAAGGCGGCGCGCAATTGGAGAAGACCTACGTCTTTCATCGCGGCAGCTATGCGGTGGACGTCAGCTTTCGGGTCACGAATACCGGCACGACTGCGATTGCGCCATTCGCTTACTTTCAGCTGGTGCGTGACACCAAGCCCCCGCCGGGCGATTCAAAAATGGTGCCTGTATTCAATGGGATAGAGATATATACCGAGAAGGACAAGCTGAGCAAAGCGTCCTTCGATGACATCCTGAAGAACAAGCTGACCTACCCCAAATCGGCGCCGGATGGATGGATCGCCGTCGTGCAGCATTATTTTCTCGCTTCGTGGCTGCCAAAGCCCGGGGAACTGCGCGAATACTTTGTCCGCAACCTTGACAACGGCATGTTCGCGGCCGGGGTGATTCTGGGGGCGGGACGCATCGAGCCAGGCAAGAGCAACGAGGTTTCGTCGCGGCTGTACGTCGGCCCGCAGGAGCAAGGACTGCTCAAGACCCTGGCACCGGGACTCGAGCTCACCGTCGATTATGGTTGGCTGCGCCCGTTGGCGGTGCCTTTGTTCTGGGTGCTGAACGAAATCCACTCCGTAGTCAATAACTGGGGCGTGGCCATTATTCTGCTGACCGTCATCATCAAGCTCATCTTCTATCCCTTGTCCGCAGCAAGCTATAAATCGATGGCGAAGATGAAGGTGCTTGCGCCTAAGCTGCAGAGGCTCAAGGAGCGCTTCGGCGACGATCGCCAGCGCATGCACCAGGCGATGATGGAGCTGTACAAGACCGAGAAGATCAACCCGTTGGGTGGATGTTTGCCGATCGTGGTGCAGATCCCCGTCTTCATCGCGCTGTACTGGGTGCTGCTGCTCAGCGTCGAGCTGCGGCAGGCGCCGTTCATACTGTGGATTCAGGATTTGTCGCGACCGGACCCGTTCTTCATCCTGCCGATCTTGATGGGCGCAACCATGTTCATCCAGACGTGGCTGAATCCAACACCGCCCGACCCGATGCAAGCCAAGCTGATGAAGATCATGCCGATCGCCTTCAGCGTGTTCTTCTTCTTCTTTCCTTCGGGGCTGGTCCTGTATTGGCTGGTCAACAACATCCTGTCCATTGCCCAGCAGTGGCGGATCACGCATGTGCTAGAGCGGGCGAAGACCGCT
>DASPUW010000377.1:0-7165 GCA_035622675.1 Burkholderiales bacterium
CCTGTTGACCACGCACTATCTGGAAGAGGCCGACAGCTGCGACCAGGTTGCTTTCATCAACACGGGCAAGATCGTGCGCCGAGGTGCCCCGCGGGCACTGGTAGAGGAACTGGGCAAACATATCGTCGAGATCGAGGCGGCTGGGCTCGCCGCGTTGGCGAGTGAACTCGAGCCGCGCCTCGGACCGGCGCTGGTCGAGGGGGATGTCGCGATGTTTCGCCATGCCGACGAGGACACCAGCGCTCTTGCGGCGCTGCAGGTCGAGCTGGCCGGGCGCGCGTCGGCGCTACGCATCCGGCGGCCCAACCTGAACGACGTGTTCCTGTGGGTCAATTCACCGCGCTGATGCGGCTGCGAATCGGCATGGCGGTCGAAAAGGGGGCCCGGTGATCCTGCGACCGATTTACGGGGTGATCGAACGCGAAGTCGTCAAGACCTTCCGACAGCGCACGCGGCTCGTCTCGGCCATGGTGCGCCCGTTGATCTGGCTGTTCGTGATCGGCGGAGGCTTCGGCGCCGTGCTCGGACACGCGAGCGGGGCGGATTACCAGCAATTCCTGGCGCCCGGCGTGCTGGGCATGACAATGCTGTTCGGCGCCATGCTGGCGGCACTCACGATGGTCTACGACAAGGAGTCGGGCGTGATGCGCATGCTGATCATCGCGCCCTTTGCGCACTATTGGATCGTGGTCGCAAAGACCATCTCCGCAGCCCTCGCCGGACTGATTCAGGGCGCGCTGTTGCTCGTTATCCTCGCGGCGCTCGGATTTCTCTCGTCGAGCACCAACTATGCGCTCCTAGTGGTGGGGATGGTGATCACGGCGTTCACCTGCGCCGCGATCGGAGCGCTGGTCTCGGCCTTCACCCGCACGCTCGACAACTTCGCCGCGATCATGAACTTCGTGATCTTCCCGGTTTTTTTCTTGAGCGGCGCGCTCTATCCGACGGCCAAGCTTCCGCTCCCTCTCAAAGCCGCGGCGCTGCTCAATCCGTTCACCTATTGCGTGGATCTGCTCAAGCACGCGATGCTGGCGAACACCGCCTGGGGCTCAGCCTCCGAGCTGCACGCCTGGGTCGACGTGCTGGTGAGCGCGGGCTTCACGCTGCTCGCGGTGCTGGTGGCGAGCTGGCGCTTCTCGCGCGAACAGGCGCACGAGCCGTTCATCCACACGCTGTTAGGGAAGCGCGGCTAGAGCGCCGCTTCGACCGCGAAAGGGCCCAGGCGCGCCGCAGGGACCGGATGTCAGCTCGCGATCAGGAAAATCGACGAACCGCAGAATGGACTTTAGTGGTGATGGCCGCCGGCGCCGTGCACGTGGCCATGCGCCAGCTCGTCGCGGCTTGCACCGCGCACGTTCGTCACGGTGCAGGAGAACACCAGGCTGCGGCCAGCGAGCGGGTGGTTCCCGTCCACCGTGACCTTGTCGCCATCGATACCGGTAACGGTGTAGACGTGCCTCTCACCCGATGCCTCGGAGCTGCCCTCGAACTGCATCCCCACCTCGACAGCTGGCGGGAACAGCGCGCGCGACTCGGTACGGACCAGCGAGGGCTCGTAAGCGCCGAAGCCATCCTCGGGCGGGAGCTGCACGCGACACTCGAACCCGGCCCGCTTGCCTTCCAAGGCCTGCTGCACGCGTGCGAAGATGCCGTCGTGCCCGCCGTGCAAATAGCTGACCGGCGCATCGGTCTTCTCGATCAGCGTGCCGTCGACGTCCAGCAGCTCGTAGGTGAGCGAAACCACCGTGTTCTTCTTGATCTGCATATCCGTGCTGTTTGTTGCCATTCACCAGCGGGCGGCGCTAGTCGATGCGCTTCACCAGCTTGAGCACTTCCTGGGCGTGGCCGCGCGGATTGACGCCGTACTGGGCGTGGCGCACCACGCCGCTGCGATCGATGATGAAGGTGGAGCGCACCACACCCGTGCGCTTCTTGCCCTCGATCTCTTTCTCGTGCAGGACGCCGTATTTCCTGCACACGTCGCCTTCCGGGTCGGCGAGCAGCTTGACAGCGAGGCCATGCTTGTCGCGAAATGAGCCGTGGCTCATGCAGTCGTCCATGCTTACGCCGACCACCACGGTATGCAGCGAAGTGAACGCGTCCTCGAGTTCGCTGAATTCGATCGCCTCCATGGTGCAGCCAGGGGTATCGTCCTTCGGATAAAAGTAGAGCACGACGTTGCTGCGTCCGGTAAGACTCGCGAGGCTCACCATCTCCATGTCTGGATCGGGTAAGTCGAACGCCGGCGCGGCCTCGCCCTCCTGCAACATGCCCCCTGTGCTCCCGCTTCAGCAGTGCGCCGATTCTAACCGATTTTGCTCGGCGTCAAGTCGCTTGCTCCAGCACCTGCTGCATGCATGCGAGAAGCATCGCGACGCGACGATATAATCCACGCATGTCAGCTCTCGACGCCGCGGTGCTCGGCGAGTGTTCGGCGCGCCGTTTCTTTGCGCGGCACTGGCAAAAGACTCCACTGCTCGTGCGTGCTGCCCTGCCGGGTTTCGCGGACGTGGTGTCCGCTGCGCAGCTGGCCGGCCTCGCGTGCCGCGACGATGCACAGTCGCGCCTCGTCATCCGCCGCGCGCGCCGTTGGGAAGCGCATCAAGGCCCGCTCGACCCGCGTCTTCTGCGCCGGCTGCCAGCACGCGAATGGACGCTGCTGGTCCACGAAGTCGATCATTTCTTTCCGCAAGCCCGCGGCCTGCTGGAACGCTTCAGCTTCATCCCTTACGCGCGGCTCGATGACTTGATGGTGAGCTACGCAGCGCCGGGCGGCGGCGTTGGACCGCACTGCGATTCGTACGACGTGTTTCTGCTGCAGGGCGCCGGACGGCGGCGCTGGCGCGTGAGCCACCAGCGCGATGCCGAGCTGGTTGAAGGCGCGCCGCTCAAGCTCCTGCGCAATTTCCGGCCGCAGCGCGAGTGGATCCTGGAACCGGGGGACATGCTTTACCTGCCGCCAGGCTGGGCGCACGAAGGCGTCGCGCTCGAGGCGGCGATGACCTATTCCATCGGCTTTCGCGCGCCGCAGTGGCGCGAGCTGGCCGTGCACTTCCTGCGCTTTCTCGAAGATCGGGTCGCGCTCGACGGACTGTATCGCGACCCGGATCTGACGCCTCAGGCGCAGCCTGCGCGCATCGCACCACCGATGGTTCGAAAGGTCGCGCAACGCCTCGAAAGCATCCGCTGGAGCACTCCGCAGATCGCGCGCTTCCTCGGCGAGTACCTCACCGAACCCAAGCCGCACGTCTTTTTCCGCCGTCGCCGGCGTTCATCGCTGACACGCTTTGCCGAAAGCGTCCGGCACAGCGAGCTCTCCCTCGACCTGCGCAGCCAGATGCTGTATTTCGGGCACATGTTTTTCATCAACGGCGAGACCGTGCAAGTCAGAGGCAGGGCGCGCGAGTCGCTGAGCCGGCTGGCGGACACGCGTCGGCTGAGCGCGGTCGATACCACGCAGCGCGGCCTGGTCGCGCTGCTGCATGAATGGTATGGTGCCGGTTATCTCAATCTGCGCGCGACAGCGCGGCCAACGTCACGGAGCGAGCGATGAGCGAAGCCGCACCAGAGCAGCGTCGGCTGGAAACCAACGCCGAGCTGGAAGAGGCGCTCGACACGCTGTTCGCACGCGCAGGCCGCCGGCTGCGGATCTTCGACCGGCAGCTTGGCGCCGGGTACAACAGCCCGCGGCGGTACGATCTGCTGCGCGCCTTCCTGCTGGCTAGCCGCACTCACGTGATCCAGATCGCGCTGCACGACGCATCCAACCTGCAGCGCGACTGCCCGCGTCTGATCAATCTGCTGCGCCAGTTCAGCCAGGCCGTCGCGATCAACGAAACCGAGCCGCAGGCGAAGGGCGTTTACGATCCATTCGTTGTCCTCGACGAGCGCGACTACGTGCATCGCTTCCACTACGACAGCACACGCGGCTTGCTGGGTCTCGATGATGCGCACGAGGCTCACGGCTTCGTGCAGCGCTTCGAGGAGATCTGGGAGGCTTCGTCGCCAGCAGTATCCGCGACCACGCTCGGTCTCTAGAGCTGTCTGATCGCATGCCGTTCACGTATCCGCAGGCTGGCTCTACTAGATTTGTCTGACAAATCTGCTAGTATTCCGCCTTCTTCGGGGTGCGCTCTCCGAAGAGAGTTTTTCGAAATCGTTCGATCGTTCCCCAACAGACTCCACACCGCTCAAGGACCAAGTAGATGAAACACGCCATCCTGGTTGCCGCCATCCTGGCCATCGGGCTCAGCGCCTGCAGCAAGAAGGAGGAAGCTCCTCCCGCAGCGCCTGCCCCTGCCCCCGCTGCCGCACCGGCTCCCGCTCCCGAGGCTGCCTCGGGGACTGCGGCCGCACCGGCTCCCGCCCCTGCCGAGCAGAAGCCAGAAGAGAAGAAGTAACGGGTACGCGCCGCCGGGTGCGTCGCCCGGCGGCGTCAGATCAGTTGGCGCCAGCCTAGGCCGGCCTGCTGGTCGGCGACTTCGATCCAGTGCGGCGCGCAGCCGAGCGCGTCAGCCAGTGCGCCGCGCGCCAGATCCGGTCGGTTGTTGTCCTCGCTCAAGTGCGCCGCCACGACGTGTTGCAGACGCCTCGCGTCCAGACGCGCGAGCAGCGCACCCGCGGCAGCATTGTCGAGGTGGCCGAGGCGGCCGGAGATGCGGCTCTTCAGCGCTTCCGGATAGGTTCCTGCAAGCAGGAGTTCCGCGTCGTGATTGCATTCGAGCACCACGGCGTCGCAGGCGCTCAAGCAGCGCTGCATGTGCGCGGTAACGTGGCCAGCATCCGTCAACACGCCGAGACGCGACGCGCCATCTCCGAACACGTACTGGGCTGGCTCGCGTGCGTCGTGGGGAACGGGAAAAGGCTCAATGCGGATGTCGCCGACCGAAAAGACGTCATAGCCGCGCACCAGGCACACCTCCACGTCGGTGCCGAACAGCCCCTCCAGCCCGCGCAAAGTGCCGCTCGTAAGCCATACCGGCAGCCGATGCTTTCGCGCGAAGCGCGCCGCCCCGCCGACGTGGTCCTGATGCTCGTGCGTGATGACGACGGCGGCAAGGTCCGAGGGCGCCAGGCCGACGCGCGCCAGGCGCCGCGTCGTTTCGGCCAGACTGAAACCGCAGTCGAGCAGCACGCGCGTGGCCTGCACCTCGACGACCAGCCCATTGCCTTGGCTGCCGCTACCGAGCAGCGCGAACCTCATCGTGCGCGCCGCCCGGTTGGATCCACGCCTGGGCAGCGGTTGGAAGCGCACGCATGCGCTATTTCAGGTCCTCCTGCAGGACGTTGAGGATGCGAGTCGCAGCCTCCGATTTGTCCGGTGCCCCGTCCGCGCTGAGCACTTTCACCTCGGACCCGTTCTTCGGGTCCGGGAGCACCGCGATGCGATATTCGAGAGCCTTGGCTTTAGGATCGCTTTCCCAGAACGCCAGTTTGGATAGCAAGCCCGATTTCTGCGTTTCCTGATCGGGGTTGAGGTAGCGCACGTAGTACAGCCCGCCAGTCCGATCGCGGTCCTGCACCGTGAACCCAAGGCGATCCAGAGAAAGCCCCACTCGCCGCCAAGCACGGTCGAAATCGTCCTTCATCACCAGCACCGGTGCACCGCCGGCTCCCTTGCTGATCACTGCGCGCGGCTCGGGCGGCACGCTCGGCTTCGCCTGCGCATGCGTCGGCTCGGTCGGCTTGCCGCCGTTCAGCTTCGACTGCAGACGCTGGAGCATCTCCGCTTCGAGCTCCGGATCGGCGGGGCGCGGCTGCCACATGGTTTTCCCAGCCTGGCGCATGTTGGAGTCGTTCACGTACATCTCGTACATCCCGCGATGGGTAACGAACACCTCGGTCGTGCCAGGCGTCAGACCCCGCTCGAGGCGAGCTCGGAATTTGTCGCGTTCCGGTGTGGAGTAGACTTGGTCGATGACCTTGCCCAGCAGATTTCGGAAAAGGTCCTGCGGAATCTTGGCGCGGTTCTCCGCCCAATCGGTCTCCATGACGCCAGTCTCGGCGTTCTCCGAGACGAGGATGAACCCCATCTCCTGCCAGAATTCCCTGACCTGCGGCCAGACCTGCTCGGGGGGTGCGTCGACCACCAGCCAGCGCTGATTACCGGAGCGCTCGATGCGTGCTTTGCCGGTCTGCGGCAGCAGAGTAGTCTGCTTTGCCACCGGTTTCGTCGCAGGCTGTTGTCCTTGGTTGTAGTCGGAAGCAGTGGCGGCGTTCGCTTCTGGAACGGTGAAGCGATCGCTGGCGTTGGGCGCAGCGAGATCCGGAGGCACCTCCAGAGGCTGCACCTGTTTGGCCTCGGACTTGTAGTCGACTTTTTTGTTCTCGATCGAGCAGCCGCACAGCACCAGCGCAATCAGTACGACGCAGGCGGCCGATGTCTGCTTCATATCTCTCGCAGCGGGCCAGCTTACGCCACCGGCATGCGCGCGGCGATGCCCGCCTGATCCATTGCGCCGCGCAGAAGGTCGTGGAAAGACGAAGACAGCGGAGTAAGCGGCAAGCGAATGCCGGTGGAGATCATGCCCATCTCCTTGAGCACCCACTTCACCGGGATCGGGTTGGCCTCCACGAACAAGTGTCGATGCAGACCGAGCAGCTTGTTGTTCAGCGCGCGGGCCCGTGTCAGGTCCCCAGCAAAGGCGGCGGTGCACATCTCACGCATCGAGCGGGGAGCAACGTTGGCGGTGACCGACACCACTCCATCGCCGCCCATCAGCATCAGTGCCAGCGCGGTCGCATCGTCGCCGCTGTACACGGCGAACCCCTTCGGCGCCCGGCGAATCAGGTCGGAGCCGCGCTCCAGATTCCCGGTGGCCTCCTTGATGCCGACGATATTGGGCACCTGCGCCAGGCGCAGCGCCGTGTCGTTCTGCATGTCGCACACGGTGCGGCTCGGCACGTTGTACACGATCATGGGCAGATCGACCGCCTCAGCGATGGCCTTGAAGTGGCGGTACAAGCCCTCCTGGGTCGGCTTGTTGTAATAGGGCACCACCGACAGACACATATCGGCACCCGCCTTCCTCGCGAAACGCTGTAACTCGATCGCTTCGCTGGTGGAATTGGCGCCAGTGCCTGCGATCACCGGCACTCGGCCGGCGACGTGCGCGATGGTGGTTCTGATCAGCTGGCAGTGCTCTTCGTAGTCGACGGTCGGGGA
>DASPUW010000378.1:0-5617 GCA_035622675.1 Burkholderiales bacterium
GGGACAGGCCGAGTGCAAGACCTCGATGAACTCCTGCAAGGGCCACAACTCGTGCAAGGGCAAGGGCTTCGTGATGCTGGACGAGAAGTCGTGCCTCGAGCGGTTTGGACGGAGCTGAGCTGCGCGCTTACCCCACCCCCACCCTAACCCTCCCCCGCAGGCGGGGGAGGGGATTCGGGTTCTCGGCTTGCGACGCGCTCGCGCACGTACTCGTCCACCAGCCCGCGCTCCGCTTCCGGCATCTCGAGGCCGGTCTTCGTACGGCGCCAGAGGACGTCGTCTCCGGTGTGCGCCCATTCGTGGCGCATGACGTAATCGACTTCGCGCTGGAACAGCCCGCCGCCGAAATGGATCCCGAGATCCCCTTCTCCCTGCGCGTCCCCCAGTAGCTCGCGCGAGAGCGTTCCATAGCGGTGAGCGAGCGCCGTCATCAACGGGGGTGGCAGGCGCGGGTAGCGATCGCGAAGCTCCTTGATCAAACCGGTCATCCCCTGCGCTCCCAAGTCGCCTCCGGGCAGCGCCTCGCCGGCGGTCCACGCGCCGCGGCGCGCCTGGAGCCACGGCTGAAGCTTGTTCAGCGTCTCTTCGGCCAGAGTGCGGAAGACCGTGAGCTTGCCGCCCAGCACTGAAAGCATGATCGAGCCGTGCAGGTCGTCGAGCGCGAGCGTGTAGTCGCGGGTGATCTTGGATGGATCTTCGCCCCCATCGTCCGCCAGCGGACGAACACCCGCGTAACTCCACACCACGTCTCCCGGAACCACGGTTTTCTTGAGATAGCGAGCGGCTGCGCGGCACAGATAATCGGTTTCCTGCGGGCTGATGCTCGCCGCCGCATGCGGCGAGTCGACCGGCACGTCGGTCGTCCCGATCACCGTGTGGTTGGCTCCGAAGGGAATCGCGAACACGACCCGCCGATCCTCGTTCTGCAGCAGGTAGGCGTGATCGCCGTCGTACAGGCGCGGGACGACGATGTGGCTGCCTTTCACCAGCCGTAGACGGGGACGCGCAGGCGTGGCCGGCGTAGCCGCCAGCACCTCGTCGGCCCAGGGGCCGCCCGCGTTCACCAGCACGCGCGCACGCAGCTCGATCCTCCGGCCGTCCGCAGCCTCGAGGCGCACGATCCAGGCACGCTTGTCTACGCGCGCGCCGGCAAAGCGTGTCCGCGGCAGAATCGTGGCGCCGTGCAGCAGGGCTGAGCGCAGGTTGAGGATCACCAGGCGCGCGTCGTCCACCCACGCATCGGAATAGACAAAGCCCTTGACCAGATCCGGCTTGAGCGCCTCGCCATAGCGCGACGCACCCAGGTTCACGCCTTCCGACTGCGGTAGTCCCGCGCGCGGGCCCATATGATCATAGAGCAGGAGCCCGAGCCGAATCATCCACGCCGGCCGCAGCTCGCGCACGTGCGGCAGCACGAAGCGCAGCGGCCGCGAGATGTGCGGCGCGATTGCGAGCAGGACGCCGCGCTCGCGCAACGCGTGACGGACCAGGCGTAATTCCCCGTACTCGAGGTAGCGCAGCCCGCCGTGGATGAGCTTGGTGCTGGCCGAGGAGGTGCCGCCCGCGAAGTCGCCCTGTTCGCACAGCACGACCCTGAGCCCGCGGCCCGCGGCATCGCGCGCAATGCCGGCGCCGTTGATGCCGCCGCCGACCACCAGCAGATCGTAGCTGCTCGCGGGCTCCATCAACGATTCACCTGCAACTCGCCGGCGCCGTTCAGTTCTTGGTCCCGAACAGCCTGTCTCCCGCATCCCCCAGGCCGGGGACGATGTACGCGTGGTCGTCCAGATGATCGTCCAGCGCGCCGACGAACATCGGCACGTCGGGATGCTTGTCGCGGAACACCTGCACGCCTTCGGGCGACGCAACCAGCGCGAGAAACAGGATATCCGCGGCGGCCACACCCCGCTGCTTGAGCACATCGACCGCGTGCGCGGCGGAGTAGCCGGTGCCGATCATCGGGTCGCACACGATGAATCTGCGGCCTTCCACCTCGGGCAGCCGCACCACGTACTCCACCGGCCGGTGCCTCTCATCCCGGTACAGGCCGATGTGCCCGACGCGCGCCGACGGAATCAGCTCGAGCAGCCCGTCGGCCATGCCGATTCCGGCTCGCAGCACGGGAACGATGGCGAGCTTCTTGCCGGCGATGACCGGGGCTTCCATTGTGGTGAGCGGCGTTTCGATGCGGCGCGCGGTGAGCGGTAGGTTGCGCGTCACCTCGTAGCCCATCAGCAGCGTGATCTCGCGCAGCAGCTGGCGGAACGTGCGCGTGGAAGTGGTCTTGTCGCGCATATGCGTGAGCTTGTGCTGGATCAATGGGTGATCGAGTATGAACAGGTTCGGGAAGCGTGGGTCCTGTTTCATTTCAATCTCAGTGAGGTCGGAATCGTTGGCTGGTCCAGCGCGATGGCGCCGCGTGTCATTTCCACATCACGTCGCACCCGCGGGCCGCTGCGCGAGTGAGCAGGTCGATGAGTGGAAAGGCGCGCTGCTCGAGCGAGACCTTGGGCTCTTTGTCCTTTTCGTCCGCATGTTCCTCGGCGGGAGACGATCCGGGCGAGGCGGCCAGTGCGGCCTTGAGGCGATCGAGCGCTGCGGGAATATCCTTGGCCAGGATGGCGCTCGGCACTGTTCCGCTGTGCCCCATCATCTTGAGCAGCTTCACGGCCGGTTCTCCGAACATGGTAAAGCTTCCCACCTGGCTGTCGAAGTTCACCAGCATAGGGTGTCCTCTCCGGGCATCGAGTGCGCCGCTCGGGTTATCATCTTGTTTTCTCTTGGCAGGTTTGTCGAATCTTCCTCATTTCGGAGTGTGCACAGCGCCATGACAAGCTGCAAGTCGAGTTCGAAGCGTTGGATGGTTCGCGCCGCGTTGGGGGCGTGGGTGGTGTTCATTGGTATCGCCGCGTTGATCCCGGACGCCGATGCAGCGCGGATGGGCGGCGGGCGCTCGTTCGGACGGCAGTCCGGCAACGTGACCAGACAGTCTGCGCCGCCGGCGCGCGATGCGGCCAGTCCGAGCGCAGTACCGCAGCAGCCCATGCAACCGCAGCCCGCCGGCAACCGTTGGCTAGGGCCGCTCGGCGGCCTGGCGGCCGGCTTGGGTATTGCGGCGCTGCTGTCACATTTCGGTTTGGGCGGAGCCTTCGCCGAGGCCTTCGGCAGCATGATCATGGTCGCTCTGCTGGTGATCGCGGGCATCTTCGTGTGGCGGATGCTGCAGGGCGCGAGATCCCGCCCGGTGCCTGCGAGTCGCGTGGAGCCGGCGTACGGCGCCGACGCGCCTGTCAGTACCTATGAGGCGAGGCCCGCCTCAGCGATGCCGGGATCAGTCGCCTCGCTCTCTTCTTCCACCCAGAGCGCGCATTGGGGTGTGCCGGCAGATTTCGACACCGCCGCGTTCATCCGCAGCGCCAAGGTCAACTTCATCCGGCTGCAGGCGGCGTGGGACGCCAAGAACCTGGCTGACATCCGTGAATTCACGACGCCCGAAGTGTTCGGTGAGATTCGGATGCAGCTCGAGGAGGAAAAGGGCAAGGAGAACCACACGGACGTGCTCACGCTCGACGCCGAACTGCTCGGCATCGAGGAGAGTGCCACCGACTACCTGGCCAGCGTCAAGTTCTCTGCCTCGATCCGTGAGAGCGAGCAGAGTGGCGCTGAGCCGGTGGAGGAGGTCTGGAATCTCGTCAAGCCGAAGGAGGGGCGCAGCGGCTGGCTGCTGGCGGGAATCCAGCAGATTCACTAGGTTTTAGGAGGCGTCCGTGCCTTATGTCATTCAGACGGTGGACAAACCAGGCGCCTCGCAGCTGCGTAGCGCAACCCGCCCGGCGCATCTCGAGTACTTGACTGCGTGCAAGGACAAGCTGCTCGCCGCGGGCGCGCTGACCGATGACGACGGCAGCGGCGGCCACGGAGGTGTTCTGATCATCGACACCGATGATCGCACCGAGGCTGAGCGCTTCGTCGCAGAGGATCCCTTCACCAAGGCCGGGTTGTTCCAGAAAGTCACCGTCACGCGCTGGCGCAAGGCGTTCTTCGACAAGCAGCGCCTCATCCCATGAAAATCGCGATCCTGGGGACGGGCGCTATGGGCTCCGTCTACGCGGGGCTGCTCGCCTCGGCCGGGCACGACGTCTGGGCCGTCGACACGTGGAAGGAACACATCGAGGCCATCCGCCAGAAGGGCCTGCGCGTCGAAGGTGCCTCTGGCGATCGAACCGTCCGCGTCCACGCGACGACGCGCGCCGAGGAAGCGGGTGTGTGCGATCTCGTCATCCTTGCAACCAAGGCGATGCACGTCACGCAAGCGGCGGAGAACGCCAAGGCGCTCCTCGGCCCGAACAGCGTCGTGCTGTCCATTCAGAATGGACTGGGCGGCCCCGACAGCGCAGCGCGCGTGCTGGGGCGAGAGCGTGTGGTGGTGGGCGTAGTCGGCGGGTTCGGCGCGTCGATCAAAGCACCCGGCCACGCTCACCATAACGGTTGGGAGCTCGTGCGCCTGGGCGAATTCGCGGGGCCCGTCAGTGCGCGCCTGGAAAAAATCGCCGAGGTGTGGCGCTCGGGCGGCTTCAAGGTCAAGTGCTTCGACGACATCGATCAGCTGGTGTGGGAAAAGCTGATCTGCAACGTCTGCTTCTCTGGAACATGTGCTGTGACCGAGCGTACCGTGGTCGAGGTGATGGAGGATCCCGACACGTGGCGGATCGCGTCCGGCTGCGCAGCCGAGGCGTTCGCAGTCGCCAAGGCACGCAAGGTCAAGCTGGATTTCGACGAGCCGGTGGCGTATGTGCGCGCGTTCGGCATGAAGATTCCGAATGCGCGGCCATCGATGCTGCTTGACCACCTGGCTGGCCGCGCCTCGGAGATCGACGCCATCAACGGCGCTATTCCGCCGGCAGCGGCCGCGGTCGGGGTCGCCGCGCCCTACAACGAAGTGATCAGCGGCCTGGTGCGCGCGAAAGAGCGGCGCATGGGGTGGCGGAAGGGTTGAAAGAAAAGAATTCTCCCCTCCTTTTCAAGGAGGGGTGGCGCGAAGCGACGGGGTGGTTTGCACAAACTTCCACCACCCCGTCACCTGCGGTGACACCCCTCCTCGGGGAGGAGAGGAGAAAAATTCTTTCCTCCAACTTAAACAGGAGACCGAAATGCTCAAAACGATCATCGAAACGCTTCGAGGTTTTGTCCACATGGTGCCCGCCGACGCTGCGGGATCGCAGGGTTGCACAGGAACCATCACCGCCGACGAGGCGATGAAGGCCGAGGAGGCGCGTTTCGCCGCACAGATGAGCGGCGACGTCGCCGCGCTGCAGAAGCTGTTCGGCGACGACCTCGTGTACACCCACTCGAGCACCGTGCAGGACACCAAAGCCAGCTTCATCGAGTCGATCCGCTCCGGCAACGTCAAGTACCGCAGCATGAAGCGCAGCGACGTGAAGGTGCGCACCTACGGCTGCATCGCCATCGTCACCGGACACGGCAACTTCGAGGTGACCGCGCGCGGGCAGGACCTCTCGCTCGATCTGCTGTACCACGCGGTGTGGGCGAAGCGCGCAGCCGGGCCACAGTTCGTCTCGTGGCAGGCGACGCGCATCATGCCGAAGTAGCTGCCCCC
>DASPUW010000379.1:0-2427 GCA_035622675.1 Burkholderiales bacterium
CGCCTCGTTGAGCAGCAGATCGAAATCTTTCAGCCCCGACGCAGCACGGGTCTTGAGCGGGCCCGGCGAAATCGGGTGCACGCGAATGCCCTTGGGGCCTAACTCGTAGGCTAGGTAGCGGCACGCAGCCTCCAGCGCTGCTTTGATCGGCCCCATCACATTGTAATTGGCGACGACCTTCTGGGCGCCGTGGTAGCTCATGGCGAACAGGCTGCCTCCCTCCTTCATCAAAGGCGCGGCTAGCCTTGCCATGCGTATGAAGGAATGGCATGAGATGTCCATGGCGCGGCTGAATCCTTCCGCGCTGCAGTTCAGCAAGCCGCCCTGCAGATCGTCTTTTGGCGCCCACGCGATGGAGTGCACCACGATGTCGAGGTTGCCCCAATCCTTGCCGACGCGCTCGAACACCGCCTCGAGCTCGCCTGCTTTCGACACGTCGAGGGGCATGAAGATCGGCGCCTCCAGCTCCCTGGCGAGCGGCTCCACGTAGGCTTTCGCCTTTTCGTTGAGGTAGGTGATCGCCAGATCGGCTCCCAGCTCGCGAAACGCGCTCGCACACCCGTAGGCAATGGAATACTCGTTGGCGATACCCACCACCAGCGCTTTCTTGCCCTTGAGAACCGGGCGGGGGATTTCGACGGTCATCGTTTGGTCGCTCAAACAGTCTGCAAAACCCGCCGCGTGTGGCGGGCGATCATCAATTCTTCGTTCGTCGGGATCACCCACGCGGACACTTTGGATGTGGCGCTGCTGATCCGAGGTCCACCGCTGGCATTCGCCGATGCGCCCAATTCCACGCCAAGCCAACCTGCGTCTTCACAGACACGGCTGCGGATCGGAACGGCGTTCTCGCCGATCCCCGCGGTGAAAACGATGGCGTCCAGGCCGCCGAGCGCGGCAGCCAGCGAGCCCAGCTCGCGACGGATCCGGTAGACGTAGAGATCGATCGCCAGCTTCGCGCGCGCATCCTCGCTCGCAAGGAGCGCGCGCATGTCGCTCGAGATCCCCGACACCCCGAGCAGACCGGACTGGTTGTAGATGAGCCTCTCGATGGCGCGCGCATCCATCCCGCGCTGGTCCATGAGATAGAGGATCACGCCCGGATCGAGCGACCCGGTGCGCGTACCCATCGGAAGCCCCTCCACCGCCGTGAAGCCCATCGTGCTCGCCACGCTCTTGCCGGCTTGCATGGCGCACATGCTCGCCCCGTTGCCCAGGTGGAGTACAACGCTTCGTCCGCTCGCCGCTTTCTGGTCGTACCTGGGCAACACGGACGCGATGTATTCGTATGACAGTCCGTGGAATCCGTAGCGGCGCACGCCTTGCGCGTGCAGCTCGGATGGCAGCGCAAACATCTGCGCGATCTCCGCGTTGCTGCGGTGGAAGGAGGTGTCGAAGCACGCGACCTGCGGCAGATCCGGAGCCCGCTCGAGCAGCTGGCGGATCGGCGCCAGATTGTGCGGCTGGTGCAGGGGCGCAAGCGGGATGAATTTCTCCAACCCCGCGAGCACCTGGGCGGTCAAGCGGACCGGCCGCGTGTATTCGAGCCCGCCGTGCACCACGCGGTGGCCAACGCCGATCAGGTGATCACCGGACAACCCTGCGCGCAGGTGCGCCACGAGGTACTCGAGCGCTTCGGCGTGTCCGAGCTTGACCCCATCGCCCCAGGACTTCTCGGTGATCCGCTTGCCGGCGCGATCCTGCGAGACAAAATGCGGTGCGGTGTAGATGCCTTCGATCTGGCCGCGCTGCTCGAGCTCGAGCTCGTCGTTGCGCACCAGAAACAGCGAGAACTTGATGCTGGACGAGCCCGCGTTCAGGACGGCGATCGCGTCAGCCATAGAACTTATGATTCGTGACTTCCCCCCACCCCAACCCTCCCCCGCAAGCGGGGGAGGGAGAGGGAGGGGTGACAGAAGAGAAAGATCACGCGACCGTGCGAGCGGGCGCCTCGCGCCGCGCTCTCGCGACGAGCGCAGCCACAGCACACGAGGCGAGCCGGGTGGTGATGGAGTCAGCTCGGCTGGTGAGGATGATGGGCACGCGCGCACCGAGAACAATCCCGGCCGCGTCGGCGTCCGCCAGGAAGGACAGGCTCTTGGCGAGCATGTTTCCGGCCTCGAGGTCGGGCACGATCAGCACATTTGCTCGCCCCGCCACAGGCGACTTGATCTGCTTGATCTCCGCCGCCTGCAGGTTGATCGCGTTGTCGAGCGCCAGCGGACCGTCCAGTATCGCGCCGCTGATCTGACCGCGATCGGCCATCTTGCACAGCGCCGCCGCCTCGATGGTCGAGGGCACCTTGGGGTTGACCGTTTCCATTGCCGACAGGATGGCGACGCGCACTTCGTTAGCGCCCAGCGCGCGTGCGAGATCGATCGCGTTCTGAACGATGTCGACCTTCTCCTCCAGCGTGGGGGCGATGTT
>DASPUW010000380.1:0-2730 GCA_035622675.1 Burkholderiales bacterium
GTCGTGCCGCTCGTGTACATGATCAGCGCCGGGTCGTCTGCTGCGGTGCTTGCTGCTTCGAACCGGTCGCTTGCCGCTGTGAGGATCGCATCCCACGCCCCGACGCCAGATTCCGCCCGCTCCGCGACGCTGATCAAATGCTTGAGCTGCGGCAACCGTTCACGCACGAGCGAGAGCTTCGCAAGGGATTCGGGGTCGACGATGGCGACGCAGGCTTGCGCGTCGCGCAGGCGATACTCGAGCGCGTCGGGGCCGAACAGGTGCGACAGTGGCAGCGCGATAGCGCCTAGCTGGTAGATGGCGATGTGGGCAATGGCCGTTTCAGGGCGCTGCGGCAAAACGATAGCAACCCGGTCGGCGCGTTCGACGCCGAGTGCGCGCAGGGCGTTGGAAAGGCGATTAGCCGAGCGCTGAACGTCCGAGAAGGTATAGGTTGCGGTCGTCCCGCCCCCGTCTTCGAAATAGAGGGCAACGCGCTCAGGCTCAGCAGCGTGGCGGCCGCAGCAATCCCACGCGAGATTGAAGCGCTCCGGTACCTCCCAGCGGAAGCCAACGCACAGCTCGTCCCAGGAGCGCGCCTGGCGCAGCGTCTCGAGCGTGAACGACGGCATGAGTCTGGCTCAGTTTGTTGGGCTCTTCCGGTACAGGCGATACAGTTCGTTGTTATCGCCCGGGCGTGCGCCCTGCCATATCAGCTCCCAGCCCAGAGCAGGTGCCGAGATGCTCTTGCGCAATCCCTGGACCAACAGCACGTCGCACTCGCGCTTGCGCGCGGCTTCCGCCTCCCGGTAACTGACGATTCCAGCAAAATACTGCAGCAATGCCCGCTGCGGGTCGCCGAGGTTGTGGCTCCACATGCAGCGATAGCTGGATGGCATGGCATCGCGCACGGCCAACATCATGCTGCGGTAGCTGTTCGCGCTGTCCACCCACGGGATGAACAGCACGGCACCCACGGCCCAGAGCAAGGCCAGCGATCCGGCCCACGCGCTCATCGGCCTGTAAGGGCTACGCGGCAGGCGCGGAATCAAATAGAGCCACGCTGCAGTGAATCCTGCGGCAATCGCCAGCTTCAGCAGCTGCCAACCCGGCTCATAAGTAGGGCGCAGGCGCATGAGGTGCGCGTGCAGGCGCGCCGGAAAGCTGAGATCCAGCGCGATCCAGTAGAACCATCCGGTCAGGGCGAAGAAGCAGAACACCATGAGCGCGAACCACCACAGCGCGTTGGCGGCGCCGCGGCGCAGAAGCATCAGACCCGGCACGGCGAGCAAAGCCAGGCCGGGGAGCAGCGGCAGGGCGTTCACTTCGCGAGCCGGATGAGACAGTGACACCGCGATGAAGCTCACCAGGAAGACGACGAGCGGGAGATGCAGGCCGACGTTGGTGCGGAGCTCCCGGTTTCGAGCCCAAAGGGCCCACAACGCGATGGCCCAGGCTGGAAACGCGAACCAGGACAGGACGCCGAAGTAGTAACCCGGCCTGCCTGGCATCCCCCAGTCTGCGACGCTGAAACGCTCGAGGTTGTTCGTCAGCCATTCGTGGAACAGTTCCGGCGAGCGATGATAGAGCGCGGCCGGCCAGATCAGGAGCCAGGGGAGTGCGGCGCCGAGCGCAACGACAAGCGTCAACAGGTAGCGCCGGTTGCGCCATTGTGCGAACAAAGCCGGTAAGACCAGACTGGTCGCGCCAAACACGGCTGGAGCGAACAGGCCCTTGGACATGAATCCGATCCCTGTGCCGACGCCAAGCCACACACCACCCAGGACCGGGCGCCGCGGCGCGAGCGCGAGGCCATATACCGCGATCACGCACCCAGCCAACAGAGCGACATCGGCGATCATCAAGTGTGCGCGGTCCAGCATGCCGGCGCACCCGAGCAGCGTCAGTACCCCGATCCAGCCCGCTCGATCGGGTTTCGCTTGATTGGCTGCGTACAGTTCTTTGCTCGTCAATCCGGCGAACAGGAACGCGAGCCCCATGTACAAGACGTTGGCTAACCGCGCGGCGTCGTGGATTGGAAGCAGCCAGCCGAACCCGCGAGCAAACAGCGCCCCTGTGAGGTAGAACAGAGGCGGGCGCTCGAGGAACGGTTCGTGGGCGAGAGTGGGGACGACCCAGTCTCCGCTCTGGAGGATGTGATAGACGAGCCCGAGGCCGACGGCCTCGTCCGGCTTCCATGGATCGCGCCCGAACAAGCCCGGCAGCATCCAGGCGACGCACAGCAGGCAGGTAAAGGCCCAGGGGTGCAGCGTGACGAAGTCGTCTGCTGGCCGGCCGTTGTCCGTGGCAGGAGGCATCTGCTCCGTTCAGAGGGGTTCTTGTCTCGAGCTCAGCGCGAGTTTAACGGCCCGTCCTGCCCGGTGAAAGGCAAAAAAAAACGCCGCAGCGCGGCGTTCTTTGATGTACCGAAGGCCTGACGCTCAGGCGCCCTTTCCAGTGGCTGCCTTGGCCGCCTGCGGAGCGGCGGCGGACTTGCCATAGCGCTGGCGAAACTTCTCGACGCGGCCGGCTGTGTCCATGACCTTCTGCTTACCGGTGTAGAACGGATGACAGTTCGAGCAGACTTCCACGTGCAGCTCCCGGCCCAGTACGGATTTCGTCTTGAACTTGTTGCCGCAGCTGCAGATGACCGTGATTTCCTTGTACTCCGGGTGGATCTTGGGTTTCATGGCCGTTCCTTTCGCTTTACTTGCGGGCGCCAATGCGTGCCCCGGAAAGAGCGCGAATCAT
>DASPUW010000381.1:0-3058 GCA_035622675.1 Burkholderiales bacterium
GCAGATGCGCGAGATCCAGCTGCGCTCGGTGTCCGCGACGCTCGAAGCCGGAATGGACATTCGCGGCATCCTCGGCGCCGACAGCGACGTGCGCAACGGGTTCGACGGCATCAAGGTGACTTATCACATCGACGCCGACGCTTCGCCCGACGACATCAAGGCGCTCGTTGCTCAGTCGCAGAAGCGTTCCGCGGTGTACGACATCATCGCCAATCCGACGAACGTGACCGTCGAAGTCAAGTAAGCCGCTTCAGCGCGGTTCGGGCGCGGGACCGTGTCGCGCACCACCACCGTCGTCATCGGGGCTGGGCATGCCGGTCTCGCCATGAGCTGGTGGCTCGCCGAACGCTCGATCGATCATGTGGTCGTCGAGCGCGGCGAGATAGCCAACTCGTGGCGGACCGAGCGGTGGGATTCGCTGCGTCTCCTCACCCCCAACTGGCAGAGCCGCCTGCCCGGCTACGGATACGAAGGCGTCGATCCCGATGGCTTTCGCTCGATGCCCGAGACCATCGGTTTCATCGAGCGCTACGCCAGCGTAATTGCGGCCCCGGTGCGAACCCAGACTGCCGTCACGTCGGTGCGGAGCAGCGGCGACGGCTACGAGGTTGCGACCAGCCAGGGCGACTGGCGCTGCGACGCCGTCGTCGTTGCGACCGGTGCGTGCAACATCGCGCAGGTTCCAGCGGTGTCCCAGGCGCTGCCGTCCGGGATCGCGACCCTCACCCCGATGCAATACCGCAACCCGGATCAGCTCGAAGACGGCGGCGTGCTGGTCGTCGGCGCGTCGGCCACCGGAACCCAGATCGCGGACGAGCTTCAGCGCTCGGGACGGCCGGTGACCCTGGCCGTGGGGGAGCACGTGCGGGTGCCTCGCGTCTACCGGGGGAAGGACATCCAGTGGTGGATGGATGTGGCCGGCGTGCTCGACGAGCGCTACGACCAGATCGACGACATCGTCAGAGCGCGCAATCTTCCTTCGCTGCAACTGGCGGGCTACGCTGACCGCCGGACGATCGACCTCAATTCGCTCACGGCCATCGGCGTGAAGCTGGTCGGCCGTCTCGCCGGAATGAACGACGGCAAGGCGCAGTTCTCCGGGTCGCTGCGAAACGTTTGCGCCCTGGCCGATCTCAAGATGAACCGCCTGCTCAACAGCATCGACGAGTGGGCAACCGCACAGGGCGTCGACCGCGAAGTCGAGCCCTCACACCGCTTCGCGCCGACCGAGGTCGAAGCGTCGCCGCTGCTCCTCATCGACCTTGCACGCCGCGGCATCCGGACCGTGATCTGGGCGACCGGCTTTCGCCCCGATTACTCGTGGCTGGACGTACCCGTGCTCGACCACAAAGGCCGGATCCGGCACGACGGGGGCATCGTCGATGCGCCCGGCATGTACCTCATGGGCATTCCTTTCTTACGGCGCCGTAAGTCAAGTCTGATCGACGGCGCCGCGGACGATGCACGCGACCTGAGCGAGCATCTCGCCTCCTATCTGGACCACCGAGCGCCCGCCACCCGTCCTGGAGCAGCAGCGCTCAGCTTGTAGGCCAGGTGGAGCAGGACTCCACCGCAATGATGTTGTCCTTAAGTTACGGGCACCGGGGACCGATGAATACTGCTCATCGCAGACTTCTCGGAGGTCGACGTGAGCACGCGGCACAGCACCCTAGTCCCAGGCGTACTCGTTCTCCTGCTGGCAGGCTGTGGGACCTCTGGCCCGGTGGTACCCACCCCACCGACGGTCGAAGTCACCCAGTTCGATTCCCTTGTCATCACGCCTGAGGTCATCAAGTTTCAGGCGAAGCTTCTGATCCGAAATCAAATGAGGGCGGGATTGGATCTGCAAAAAGTCGACTACAGCGCGGCGGTTCACGACAAGCAGGCGTTCTCGGATTCCTTTGCGCAGCTCTACCCGATCAAGGGAAGCGGGCAGGAGGTCGTGACCTTCCCTTTCCAGATCGCGATGAAGGACATCGCGGATCGGGCGGTCGATGTACTGGCCGAGGAAGCGATCAGGGTGAGCTTTCGGGGTCAGGTCTATCCGGTCGGGTTCGCCCCCGTTCCCTTCGAGCTGACCAAGACGATTCCTCTGCCCAAGCTGCCGGCGATTACGCTGGAAGGGACTTGAGGCTCTCCGTTCGACCGGGTCTTCACCGTGCTGCTGCGGGTGAAGAACACCAACGCCTTTCCGCTCAACATCAAATCGGTCAATTCCTATCTGGAGCTGAACGGGACCAAGTACGGTCTGCTCAGAGCTCAGCAGAGCACCGAGATCCAGCCGAGCTCGGCGGAGACGCTGTCATTGCAGATGGAACAGTCGACGACGAAGAGCCTGAGCATGGTGTTGAATATGGCGCAGTCGTCCTCGGTGCAATTTGCAGTCGGCGGCGACATGAGCTGTCAAACGCCATATGGTCTGATCTTCGTCCCGCTGAAACTTCAGGCCCAGACCAAGCTGTAACGCGTCAGGCTCGCACAATAAGCGCATTGCGCGCGATCTGATCTATTGCACTTCGCAAGGCGGCCGCCTCGGCCAATTTGCCTGGCGCACTGGACCCCGCGGCCTTTATCGAGGCGGAGATGTCTTCCAGCGTGCGGGTGCCATCCAGGAACCGCAGCAGAGCGCGGATCGCGTCGGGGACGACGATCGATTCGTGATGCAGCGTGCTGACACGCGCACCCCGCTCGGCCTGAAGGCGGGCCAACGGGCTCGCCATCGGCTGCGCTCCCGGTTCGATCGAGAAGGGCGAAGGACAGGCGTGGAGCTCGACCACCGCGCCCGCGTAGCACTGCAACAGCTCCCTGCCGAGCAATTCGGCATCTTCCGCTTGAGGCGGTTTCCCCGCGAGTGGGTTGAGCCGTGAATAAGCAGCGGCGAGCAGCTCAGGGAAGGCAACGGCCAGCGGCCATCGCGCTGCCAGAACGACCAACGCGGCCTTGGTGAGTGCCCTTTGCGTGGTCATACACGCGCCCGCGTGCGTACAGAACTTTTCCGAGATCCCTTCCGCTAGATTCGGGTTCGCGCGCCCAGGGCTGGCGGAGCTCGCGACCCAGA
>DASPUW010000382.1:0-20233 GCA_035622675.1 Burkholderiales bacterium
TCCGCTTCGCCCACGTGGATCGGGAGGCCCATGTCGGACAGCACTGAGCCCAGCGCTGACAGAAAGAGCATCACGTTTTCCGGTTTGCACGAATAGCCCATGATCCCCACGCGCCAGATCTTTCCGGCGAGCGGGCCCAGACCGGCGCCCACTTCGAGATTGAATTCGCCCAGCAGCGTGCGGCGCACCTCGGCCTCACGCTCCTGGATGGCGTCGGGCACGTGCACGGCATTCATCTGCGGCAGGCGCGCGCCCTCCTTGACCAGGTACTTGAGCCCCATCGCTTCCAGCCCGGCCTTGAGCGCCAGGTGATGGCGCTGATGCCGCGCCCACGCGTTCTCGATGCCCTCCTCTTTCAGGATCAGCAGCGCTTCGTGCAGCGCGTACAGGCTGTTGGTGGGCGCGGTGTGATGATAAGTGCGCGTGGTGGCGCCCCAATAGCCAAGCAGCAGATTCATGTCCATGAACCAGCTGTGGATCTTGTCCTTGCGTGACTTAACGTATTCGACCACGCGATCGCTGAACGACACCGGCGACAGGCCCGGCGTGCACGACAGGCATTTCTGGCTGGCCGAGTAGATCGCGTCCACGTTCCACTCATCGACCAGCACCGGCGTGCCGGCCAGCGAGGTGACCGCGTCCATAATGGTGAGCGCGTTGTGCCGGTGCGCGATGTCGACGAGCGTCTTGGCATCGGATTGCACGCCCGTCGATGTTTCCGCGTGGACGAAGGCGACCAGGCGCACATCCGGATTCTTCTTCAGCGTGTCTTCGAGCTTGTTCGGATCAACGGGCTCGCCCCAGACATCCTCCACGACCACAGGCACGGCGCCGCAGCGCTCGACGTTCTCGATCATGCGCCCGCCGAATACGCCGTTGCGGCAGACGACGACCTTGTCGCCCGGCGCGACGAGGTTCACGAAGCAGTACTCCATCCCCACCGAGCCAGGTCCCGACACCGGGAAGGTGAGCGCGTTCTTGGTCTGGAACGCGTAGCGCAGCAGCGCTTTCAACTCCTCCATCATCTCGACGAACACCGGGTCGAGGTAGCCGATCGCGGGCAGGCTCATGGCCGCCATGACGCGCGGGTTGATCTCCGACGGGCCCGGACCCATCAGAGTGCGCTGCGGCGGGTGGAAAGAATGAATTCTTCGGGCTGGAACAAAGGGGTTCATCGTGTCGTTTCCCGCTAGCGAGGGTCCAAAAAGGCTGTCTTCTTCACCGCGCGACTTGAGCCTGATCGGCTTACGTGCGTTGGCTTCGTTCAACACCTCCACCGCTGCGACCGCTCCATCGGTGAGGCGCTCGACCTCCATGGCCCAGCGCGAGGGAACGTAGCCTGACTTGACCCAGTTGCTGACGAGGGCGCGATCGACGCGAAAGCGTCGGGCGACCTCCGCCTGGCTCCCGAACAGGGTGACGAGCCGCTCAGCGCAGTTCATGAGGTACTCGGTGGCATGACGACCTGAAATTCTGCCTTATCAAATTGAATTTGACAAGGCGGGCTTGAAGGAAGTCAGTGGGAGGAGACTGAGGACTCGCGCCTCCCCCCGCTATTTCCCTGTAGATTAAGTCAGTGAGCCTATACGTGGCCTGCGTTAGAATGGATGCAAGCGCTCACACTGAGCCACGCACGTCGGTCATCACCGAACGCCCGGAGAGGAAGCGATACAAGAGCATGCCCGCGATCATAGCCACTACGAACAGCCACACAAGCGCGTTACCGAAGGTAGTGCTGACGATCGCGGGACCGGGGCAGAAGCCCGACAGACCCCAGCCCACTCCGAAAATCAGCGACCCCGCGAGCAAAGGCCGGTCGATCCTGGCCTCGGTCGGCACCACGAACTGCGCGGCCACGAGCGGGGCTCTGCGCCCCCTGATCGACCAGTAGACCGCACCGAACACCGCCAGCGCTCCGGCCATCACCAGCGCCAGACTTGGGTCCCAGCTCCCCGTGATGTCGAGGAACCCGATTACCTTGGCCGGGTTGGACATCTGCGACACGATCAGCCCGATGCCGAACACGAGGCCGCTGAGAAACGCAATGACGCAGCGCTTCATAGCAGATGCTTCACGACGGATACAGTAAGCATGCCACTCACCATGAAGGACAACGTCGCCACGATCGAGCGCGCGGAGAGCCGTCCGATGCCGCATACCCCGTGTCCACTCGTGCAGCCGCTGCCCATCTGCGTACCGAATCCCACCAGCAGGCCCGCGACCGCGAGCTGTCCGCCACCAGCCGCGAGATCGAGATGAACCTCCTCGGGGAAGAAGACAACAGCGCCGAGACCCGCTGCTAGCAGGCCCGCCAGAAACGCGAAGCGCCAGCCGTTGTCGGATCCGCGTTCCGTCAGCGCGTTGCCCAGGATGGTGCTGACACCGGCGATGCGCCCAAGCGTCCACCACAACAAGGCGGCGGCGAGCCCGACGAGCGCGCCGCCGATGAGCGCGGAAAATGGGGTGAAGTTCACGATGTGCATCTCTGCCTCCCGTCAGACGGCGTCCACCCGGCGTAGGGGAATAACTGTGTTGGTCGTCGGTTCCTCATCGAACGCGACGTCGCCCTCCAGCAGCGGGCGGCCCGCTGCCTCCAGGCCGAAGAAGTCGAACAGGCTGCGGTCAAGGAGGTGGGACGGGTTCACGTGAGCGAGGCTGTTGAACATGGTCTCGATGCGCCCAGGATACTTGCGGGCCCATTCGTGCAGCATGGCCTTGACTTGCTGGCGCTGCAGTATTTCCTGAGACCCACACAAGTCGCAGGGAATGATGGGAAAGCTCTGCACCTCGGCGTACGTGGTCAGATCCTCCTCAGCGACATAGGCCAGCGGCCGGATCACGATGTGCTCCCCGCTGTCGCTCGTGAGCTTGGGCGGCATCGCCTTCAGCTTGCCGGCGAAGAACAGGTTGAGGAAAAAGGTCTCCAGGATGTCGTTGCGGTGGTGGCCCAGCGCTATGCGCGTTGCGCCCATTTCCTTGGCCACGCGGTAGATCACACCGCGCCGCAGGCGTGAGCACAGGCCGCACATGGTCTTGCCCTCGGGGATCACGCGCTTGACGACGCTGTATGTGTCCTGCTGCGCGACGCGAAACGGGATGCCAAGTGCGCTCAGGTAGTCAGGCAGCACTTCCCGCGGATAACCCGGATGCCGTTGGTCCAGATGGAAAGCGACGACCTCGAAATCCACCTGGGCGTGCCCGCGCAGACCCAGCAGGATATCGAGCAAGGCGTAGCTGTCCTTGCCGCCGGAGACGCAAACCATGACGCGGTCGCCGGGACCGATCATGTCGTAGTCGGCGATCGCCGCGCCGACCTGGCGGCGCAGCCTCTTCTTGAGCTTGTTCGTTTCGTACTTGTCTTTCTGCGCTCCCATGCTCAGCTCACAGATGGATGCTGCGGCCGCCGTCCACGGCGATGACCTGGCCAGTGATGTAGGGTGAGTCGTAGATCAAGAAGCGCACGGCGCGCGCGACGTCCTCAGGTTCGCCCATGCGCTTGAGCAGCGTCGTGTGGATGATCCGCTGGCGCGCGAGATCATCCGACCAGCGCTCGTCCTCGGGCCACAGGATGGGCCCCGGGGAGACCCCGTTCACTCGCACGTCCGGTCCGAGGTCGGACGCGAGGGCCCGGGTCAGCGCGAGCAGCCCGCCTTTGGCCACGCTGTAGACCGCGTAGGTGCGCATCGGGAGGTCGGCGTGGATGTCGACGATGTTCACGATGCAGCCATGAGTACGCTTCAGATGGGGCGCGGCGGCCTGCGACAGAAAGAGCGGGCTCTTGAGATTGGTCCCTACCAGATCATCCCAGGCCTGCTCGGTGATCTCCCCGATTGGCGTCGGATGGAAGCTGGAGGCGTTGTTGACGAGCGCGTCCAGCCGCCCGAAGCGGTTGACGGTCTCGTTGACCGTGCTCGGCAGCAGCGACAGGTTGAGCAGGTCCGCCTGCACCAGTGCAACCGAGTCTGGTCGAGCGCCGTTCAGCTCGGCCTGCAGCGCGCGCGCTTCGTTTGCAGAGCTGCGATAGTGCAGCATCAGACGGGCGCCGGCTGCGTGGAGCAGGCGGCAGGTCGCAGCGCCGACGCGGCGCGCGCCTCCGGTGATCAGTACGACTTTGTCATCCATGCCCGTGAGTGAATCCCCGATCCCGCGAGTCCAGTAGAATTCTAGCCGAATTGTATCTCCCGCCCGACCCGCTTCTCCCACCTTGAACTGCCCAGTCATCGCCGATCTGGACGCGGATGCTCTCGCTCACAGCCGCAGGCTGGTCGAGTTGATCTGCGCGGAGATCGCGCGCTCGCAAGGCTGGATCGGCTTCGACCGTTTCATGCAGCTCGCGCTGTATGCCCCGGGGTTGGGTTACTACAGCGGCGGCGCCACCAAGCTCGGTGCAGCGGGCGACTTCGTCACCGCCCCCGAGCTCTCGCCTTTATACGGCCGCACGCTCGCCCGGCAGATCGGCGATATCGTCTCGCTCAGCGCCGGCAACGTGCTCGAGCTGGGCGCCGGTTCCGGGCGCCTGGCCGAAGAGGTCCTGCGAGGACTGGACATGGCGGGAGCGCTGCCTGACCGCTATCTGATCCTCGAGGTGAGCGCCGAGCTCGCCGAGCGGCAAAGGCAGCGCCTGGAGAGCCTTCCCGGGCGACTCGCATCGCGCGTGAGCTGGATCGATCGGCTGCCGGAGACTTTCCGCGGCGCTGTCGTGAGCAATGAAGTGCTCGATGCGCTGCCCGTGCACCTCGTATCGTGGAGCGAGAACGGCATTCGCGAGCGTGGGGTCGCCTGGTCTGGCGGTCGATTCGTGTGGGACGAACGGACGGCAAACGACCGCGAGCTGCTTGCCGAAGCGCGCCGTCTCGATCCACCCGCTCCCTACCTCAGCGAACTGGCTAGAGCCGGACCGGCGCTGGTTGCAGCGATCGGCAGCATGCTCGAATGCGGCATCCTGCTCGTGATCGACTACGGCTTCGGCGAGCGCGAGTACTACCACCCGCAGCGCAACCGCGGCACGCTCATGTGCCACTTCCGGCATCGCGCCCACGACGATCCGTTTTTCCTGCCTGGACTCCAGGACATCACCAGTCACGTCGATTTTACCGCGGTGACCCGGGCCGCGACCGGCGCCGGGCTCGAGCTATTCGGCTATACGACGCAGTCGCATTTTCTCGTGAATCTCGGCATCACGGACCTTATGACGCTGACCTCCGCAGAGGACGCGGCGGCGTATTTGCCGCTTGCAGCACAGGCGCAAAAACTGCTGAGCCCAGCCGAAATGGGAGAGCTGTTCAAGGTGGTCGCGCTGGGACGCGGCATCGATGGTCCCCTCGAAGGCTTCCGTGGCGGGGACCTGAGCCGGCTGCTGTAGAATGCCGCCTCCCCTGCGATTGAGCCGATGATCTCTGCCCTGCGCACCGCGGACGATCGATTCGCGATCCTTCCGGGATTTCCCTATCCCGCGCACTACCTCGCTCGGCTGCGCGGTTTCGAGGGGCTGCGCATGCACTATATCGATGCGGGAAACCCTGCCGCGGAATCGGTGTTCGTGTGTCTGCACGGCCAGCCGACGTGGAGCTATCTGTTCCGCCGGATGATCCCGGTGTTCGAGCGGGCGGGCCATCGCATTCTGGCCCCCGACCTGTTCGGTTTCGGCCGCTCCGACAAGCCGGTGGACGAGTCGCTTTACACGTTCGACTTCCACCGCGACGCGTTGCTCGCGTTTTTCGAGGCCCTCGATGTGCGCAACGCCTGCCTGGTCGTGCAGGACTGGGGCGGACTGCTCGGACTGACGCTGCCGATGGCGGTGCCGGAGCGCATCACGCGGCTGCTGGTGATGAACACGGCGCTCGGCACCGGAGATCAACCCTTGCCGGAGGGTTTTCTAGCCTGGCGAGATTGGGCCAACCAGAACCCAGACATGGCGGTGGGCAAGCTGCTCGGGCGCGCGTGTCCGCAACTCACGCCGGCCGAATGCGCTGCCTACGACGCGCCCTACCCGGACACGCGCTACAAGGCCGGGGTGAGGCGCTTTCCGAACCTGGTCCCGGATCATCCGGAGGCACCCGGAGCGGCGACTTCTCGCGAGGCGCGCGAATGGCTGCGCACGCGCTGGAACGGGCAAAGCTTCATGGCCATCGGCATGCGGGACCCCGTGCTTGGGCCCCCGGTCATGCGCGCGCTGCACGGCCACATCCGCGGTTGTCCCGCGCCGATGGAAGTGCCCGAGGCCGGCCATTTCGTGCAGGAATGGGGGGAAAGCATCGCCACTGCGGCTCTCGCTCTTTTTTTTCCGTGATTGCCGCCAAGACGCCAAGGCGCCAAGACAGCAACAATGCTTGCGCGCAGCAAGCGCGTCCCGTGAGGTCGGTGTGTTCGATTGATCTGCAGTTCGTCGCGACGTTGCTCGAAGCCATCGCTCGGTCTTCTCGGCGCCTTGGCGCCTTGCCGGCTCCCTAGTCCGAAAAAATGCACATCCACATCCTAGGCATCTGCGGCACGTTCATGGGCGGCATCGCGGTGATCGCGAAGCAGGCCGGGCACGAAGTCACCGGCTGCGACGCCAACGTCTATCCGCCGATGAGCACGCAGCTCGAGTCGCAGGGCATTCGATTGACGGAAGGTTGGGATCCCAGGCAGATCGAGCTCGAGCCGGATCTGTTCGTGATCGGCAACGTAGTTTCGCGCGGCAACCCGCTGGTCGAAGAGATTCTCGAGCGCAACCTGTCTTACATCTCGGGGCCGCAGTGGCTCTACGAGCAGGTGCTGCACGACCGATGGGTGCTGGCCGTTGCCGGGACGCACGGCAAGACCACCACCAGCGCGATGCTGGCATGGGTCCTCGAGGATGCCGGGCTCGCGCCCGGGTTCCTGATCGGCGGCGTGCCTGAGAACTTCGGCGTCTCGGCGCGCCTGACCGAAACGCCGTTCTTCGTCATCGAAGCCGACGAATATGACACTGCGTTTTTCGACAAGCGCTCGAAGTTTGTCCACTATCACCCGCGCACGGCCGTGCTCAACAACCTGGAGTACGACCATGCCGACATCTTCCCGGATCTGGCGGCCATCGAAACGCAGTTCCATCACCTCGTGCGCACCATCGCGCGCAACGGGCTCATCGCCGCCAACGGCCGGGAGCAGAGCATGCAGCGGGTGCTGGAGCGGGGATGCTGGACACCGGTCGAACGGCTGGGCGTGGACGACGGCTGGTCGGCGAGCGATCCGGCCGCTGATGGCGAATTCGCAGTGCGCCTGCGTGGCGTGCCGCAGGGGATAGTTCGTTGGGAACTGCTGGGCGAGCACAATCGGCTCAATGCACTCGCCGCCCTAGCCGCCGCGCGCCACACCGGCGTTCCCGTCACGCAGGGGATCGAGGCCTTGGGGCGCTTCAAGAACGTCAAGCGCCGCATGGAGGTGCGCGGCGTCGTCAACGGCGTGACGGTGTACGACGATTTCGCCCATCACCCGACGGCGATACACCTCACGCTGGCGGGGCTGCGCGCCAAGGCCGGAAAGGCGAGGATCCTCGCCGTGCTGGAGCCGCGCTCCGCCACGATGAAGCTCGGGGTAATGAAGGACAGCCTTGCGCCCAGCCTGGCCGACGCTCAACTCGTGTTTTGCTATACCGGCGGCATCGGCTGGGACGCGCAGGGCGCGCTGGCACCGCTGGGTGCCAAGGCAGCCTGTTACGACGACCTGAACGCGCTGGTCGACGCCATCGTGGGGGCCGCACAGCCCGGAGATCACGTGCTGGTGATGAGCAACGGCGGCTTCGGCGGCCTTCATGCCAAGCTGCTGCAGGCGCTGGCTGGCGCATAGGCGGCGCGATGCAACCGGAAGCCACGTCGCCAAGTTTGGCGACACACACTGCCGTCTCGCCGCGCACGGGAACGCGCTGGGTCCAGCTCGCGCTCGGCGTGGTGTGCATGATGTCGATCTCGAGCCCGCAATACGTGTGGGCGCTGTTCACCAAGCCGCTGGCACACGCGCTGGGTGCGACCCTGGCACAGCTGCAGGTCACTTTCTCCATTCTCATCGTGCTGCAGACTTTTCTTGCCCCGCTGCAGGGATTCCTGATCGAACGATTTGGCCCCAGGCGCCTGCTCTCGCTCGGTGCGCTCCTGACGGGTGCGAGCTGGGTGCTCGCTGCGCGCGCGACCGACGTCGTGTCGCTGTACCTGACCTACGGTTTGTTCGGGGGCGTCGGCACCGGGATCATCTACATCGGGGTGATCGGCCTCATGGTGAAGTGGTTTCCCGACAGGCGTGGCCTCGCCGCCGGCGCAGTCGCAGCCGGTTATGGCATGGGTGCGGTATTCACCACCTTTCCCATCTCGACCGGGATCGCACAATCCGGCTATCAGCACACCCTGGTCGTCTATGGGATCGTGTTCGGCGCCGTCGGGCTCCTGGCGGCGCTGGCGCTGCGGAGTCCGGCGCCCGCATCCGGCAGGGCCCTGGCCTCTTTTCAGAGACAGGGACTCGGGGCCGACACGACACCTGGGGCGATGCTCCGGTCGCCGATCTTCTGGCTCCTGTTCGCGATGATGACCATGATGTCGACCTCCGGGCTCATGGTGATCTCGCAGATGGGTGCCTTCGCGCGCGACTTCGGGGTGGCCGATGTGGCGGTTTTCGGACTCAGCGCTCTGCCGCTTGCCCTCACCCTCGACCGCATCACGAATGGCCTGACGCGGCCTTTCTTCGGCTGGGTATCCGACCGGGTCGGGCGCGAGAACACGATGTTCATCGCCTTTGCGCTGGAAGGGGTGGCCATGACGGCGTGGCTTGTCACGAGGGACAACGCCGTGCTGTTCGTGCTGCTGTCGGGCCTCGTCTTCTTCGGGTGGGGCGAGATCTTCTCGCTGTTCCCCTCCACTCTGACCGACACCTTCGGCGCGCGCCACGCCACCACGAACTACGGGCTTCTGTACATGGCGCAGGGCGTGGGCTCGATCCTCGGCGGTCCGCTGGCAGCGCTCCTGTATCAGCGCACGGGCAGCTGGACCGGCGTATTTGCCGTCGTCATCGCGATGAACTTTGCCACCGCTGCTCTGGCGCTGTCGGTGTTGAAGCCGGTGCGCAGGCGCTATCTCGCGCAGCACGCGAAGGAGACGGCGTGATGCTCGTTTACCTGCACGGCTTCAACAGCTCACCCGCGTCACACAAGGCGCGGCTGCTCGAACGCCGGCTGGAAGAATTGGGAAAGGCGGGCGAATTCTCCTGTCCGGCGTTGCCAGTCCGACCCGCTCGGGCCATCGCGCTGGTCGAGGACACTCTGCGCGTCGCGGAGCCAGAGCGGGTGACGCTCGTGGGCAGCTCGCTCGGCGGCTACTACGCCACTTATCTTGCCGAGCGGTTCGGCGTGCGCGCGGTGCTGATCAACCCGGCCGTGAAGCCATACGAGGGGTTGCGCGCCTATCTCGGTCCGCAGCGCAACCTTTACACCGGCGAGGCCTACGAGCTGACCGAGCAACACCTCGACGAGCTGCGGGCGCTGGAGGTGGACCAGCCCACCCGCGCGGAGCGCTATTACCTCATGGTGACAACCGGCGACGAGGTGCTCGACTACCGCGTGGCTGAACGTAAGTACGCAGGCGCGAAGCAGCTGGTCGTGTCCGGTGACAATCACGGGTTCAGCACGTTCGCCGACTACATGGACAGCGTTCTGGATTTTGCCGGGATGCGGAGAGCCGGATCGTCGGGGCCATGAATGTTTTCTACGAGGAGGAGGGCGGCTTCAAGATCGGCGCCATCCTCGCCGACCACGACACCTCCCTCCAGGTCGAGGCGCCGCACGGCAAGCGCAGCAAGGTCAAGACCTCGAACGTCGTGTTCCGTTTCGGCGAAGCGTTGTCCGGCTTCATGGAGGGCGCGCAGGAGGCCGCGGTCGGCATCGACCTCGATTTTCTGTGGGAATGCTGCGCACAGGAGGAGTTTTCCTACGAAACTCTGGCGCGGGAGTACTTCGGCCGTCAGCCGAGTGCACGCGAGGCAGCCGCTGTTCTGCTGCGCCTGCATGGTGCGCCGATGTACTTCTACAAGAAAGGCAAGGGGCGCTACCGGCCGGCGCCGCCCGACGCGCTCAAGGCCGCGCTCGCCAGCGTCGAGCGCAAACGCCAGCAGGCGGTGCTGCAGGCGCAGTACGTTGAGCAATTGCAACGCTTCGAACTGCCCGAAGCGTTTCGAACACGGCTGCCGCAGTTGCTGTACAAACCCGATCGCAGCACCGTGGAGGTCAAGGCGCTCGAAGAAGCATCTGCCAAACTCAAGCTGTCGCCGCTGCGGCTGCTCGAAAAGTGCGGCGCCATCGCCTCCACCCGGGACTATCATTTCGATCGCTTCCTGTTCGAGCACTTCCCGCGCGGGACCGGATTCAGCGCGCTCCCGGATGCTCAGCCGCCAATCGAGCTGCCGGTCGCGGACGCGGTGGCCTTCAGCATCGACGACAGCACCACCACCGAGATCGATGACGCCTTCTCTGTCACCCGCGTTCCTGGAGGCGGCTGGCGCATAGGGATCCACATTGCAGCTCCGTCGCTCGGCGTGGCGCCCGGGTCGTCTCTGGACCAGGAGGCTGCGGCGCGGCTGTCAACTGTTTACACGCCGGGCGCGAAGATCACCATGCTGCCGGAAGAGCTCATCGCGGGCTATTCCCTGGCGGAAGCGCAGACCTGCCCGGCTCTGTCGCTGTATCTGGACATGTCCTCCGACCTCGCCGTGCGCGGCAACCACACCGTGCTCGAGCGCGTGCACATCGCAGCCAACCTGCGGCATGCGGAGCTCGAGGCGCAATTCAACGAGGAAAGCCTGAGCACTGCGCTGCCGGATTTTCCGTTTGCTCGAGAGCTCAAGCTCCTCTGGGAGCTCGCCACAGTGCTGGAGGCCGGACGCGGGCGGCCGGAGCCGGTGAGGGGAATCAATCTCGACTACAACTTCTACGTCGATGGCGAGCGCGTGCGCATCGTCGAGCGGCGGCGCGGCTCACCGGTGGACAAGCTGGTGTCGGAGCTCATGATCCTGGTCAACTCCGAGTGGGGGCGCGCGCTGGCGCAGGCCGGGGTAGCCGGCATCTACCGTGTGCAGAGCGACGGCAAGGTGCGCATGTCTACCGTGCCGTCAGGACATCACGGCCTGGGGGTGTCGCAGTACATCTGGGCGAGCTCCCCGATCCGGCGCTACGTCGATCTCGTGAACCAGCGCCAGCTCATCGCCTGGCATCGCGGCGAACCTGCGCCTTACTCTGCCGGCAGCGAGCAGTTGCTGTCGGTGATGCGCGATTTCGAGATCGCGTCCGACATCTATTCCCAATTCCAGGACACCATGGAACGGTACTGGTGCTTGCGTTGGCTGCTGCAGGAAGCCAGCGTGACCATCACCGCCGAGGTGATTCGGGATAATCTGGTCAAGATCGACCGTATCCCGCTCCTGGCGAGGGTCATGTCACTGCCGACTCTGGAGCCCGGTGTAAAGGTCCAAGTGAGAATCTCCGATATCGATCTTCTGGAGCTCACGTTCCACACCGAGTACGTCGGCGCGGGCTAGATCCCGCTCCCCGGGGGTCGGCCCGAGGCGTACTGGGACAGACTCCGCCATCTCAACCTAGAATAGATCATCTTGACTGTCGCCTCGTCAGCACTGCCGGTTCCCAGCGCAGCCGCCCGCCGGGCCGATCGGTCCGAAGCGGTCGCCGACCCCATGTTTCCACTATCCAATCATGGGCCGTTCAGCGTTGCGCTGGCGCTGTCTGTGGTGTTCCACTCGGTTCTGCTGCTGATTACGTTTCAATTTCCGGACGCGTTGCGCGCTACCACGGCTGCTCCCCTGGAGGTCGTGCTGGTTAACAGCAAGACGGCATCGCGCCCGATGCGGGCCGATGCGCTGGCGCAGGCGAATCTGGATGGCGGCGGAAATACCGAGGCCAACCGGCGGGCGAAAACCAACTTGCCTGCGTTGCCGGAAATGCCGAGCGACGCGCAGCTGGCTTTGGCTGCCCGGCGCGTGCAGCAGCTTGAGATGGAAGCCCATCGTCTCCTGACGCGGCTCGAGGCCAGCAGCAACGCTGCGCACCCGAACACGCGTCCGGTGCAGCAGGTCTTGCCAAACCGCGCGCCCCAGGTCGCGGATCTGCCCAACCAGCAGCTGGCGATCGCCCGCCTCGAGGCTCAGATCGCACGCGAATGGGATGCATACCAGAGACTGCCCCGGCGCAAGTTCCTTGGCGCGCGCACCCAAAGCGCGCTGGAAGCGGAGTATCTGGACTGGTGGCGTCAGCGCATCGAGCGCGTCGGCACCGCCAATTTCCCGGGCGAGGCCAAGCGGCACGGGGTGTTCGGAGTCGTGATGGTGACGGTGGGGATCAGAGCGGACGGCACGGTAGAGAAGGTCGAGATCGAACGCTCGTCGGGTTCGCCCGTCCTCGATCTGGCCGTGGAGAGAATCGTTCAACTGGCCGGTCCGTTCCGGCCTTTTCCCGCCGAGCTGAAGAAGGAAGCTGATATTCTGCACGTCACCCGCAACTGGGCTTTCACCCGCAGCGACCTGCTGCTCAGCAGCGACAACTAGTTGTGACCGACCGCTACGCCGTCATCGGCAACCCGGTGGCGCACAGCAAATCGCCCTTCATACACGCGGAGTTTGCGCGCCAGACCGCGCAGGACCTCGTGTACGAGCGGATCCTGGCCCCGCTGGACCGGTTTGCCTCGGCGGTCGAAGACTTTCGTGCGGAGGGCGGCATCGGGCTCAACGTCACGCTGCCGTTCAAGCTCGAGGCGTTCCGCCTCGCGAACGAGTGCTCCGCGCGTGCGCAGGAGGCGCAAGCGGTGAACACGCTCAAGTTCGAGGGCAGCGCAGCCTACGGCGACAACACCGACGGGGTCGGGCTGGTGCGCGATATCCAGTTGAATCTCGGCTTTCACATCGAAGGCCGCGATGTGCTGGTGATGGGAGCGGGTGGCGCGGCGCAGGGTGCGCTCGGCGCGCTGCTGGACGAGAAGCCGGCGCGTCTGGTCGTCGCCAACCGGACCGTCGAAAAGGCGGAATTGCTGGCGGAACGCTGGCGCACAAGACGCGGCCTCTCGGCTGAAATCATGCAGGCAAGTGGTTATGCCGAGCTTGCCGCTCAGCAGTTCGACCTGATCGTCAACTGCACGGCAGCGAGTTTGAGCGACACCGCGCCCGACCTGCCGCAGGGCATGTTCGCGCGCGACTGCCTCGCCTACGACATGGTGTACGGCAAGGGGATGACGCCGTTCCTGGAGCTGGCGTTGAGCCAGGGTGCCGGGCGGCTGGCGGATGGAATCGGCATGCTGGTGGAGCAGGCGGCCGAATCCTTTCTGGTCTGGCGCGGTGTGCGCCCGCAGACGCGACCGGTCATCGAAGCGCTCAAGGCGCGATGAAGAGGAGGCTCAGACGCTGGCTCGGGCGCGCGCTCGTGCTGGGCATCGGGCTCGTGCTCCTGTACGAGCTGTGGATCTTCTCACACGTGCTGTGGTGGAACTGGTTCAACCCGTCCACCAGCGCGTTCATGGAGGAGCGTCTCGAAGTGCTGCAGGAGCGCAATCCGGAAGCGAAGCTGCGCCATCAGTGGGTCACATACGACAAGATCTCGCTCAACCTCAAGCGCGCCCTGGTCGCGGCCGAAGACGCCAACTTCATGGAGCACGAGGGCTTCGACTGGGACGCCATACAGAAGGCCTACGAGAAGAACCTGAAGAAGGGCAAGATCGTGGCCGGCGGCTCCACCATCAGCCAGCAGCTGGCCAAGAACCTGTTCCTCTCCGGGCGGCGAACACCGCTGCGCAAGGTGCAGGAAGCGATCATCACGGTGATGATCGAGACGGTGATGAGCAAGCAGCGCATCTTCGAGATCTATCTGAACAGCATCGAATGGGGCAATGCGGAGTTCGGAGCGGAGGCCGCAGCGCGCTACTATTTCAATCGCAGCGCCTCAAACTTGGATGCGTGGGAGGCAGCGCGCCTGGCGGCCATGGTGCCGAAGCCGCGCTACTACGACCGCAACCGCGACACGCCGTGGCTCGACACCAAGACCAATCTCATTCTGCAGCGCATGCCGTCTGCTCAAGTGCCCTGAAAGCTTGACTGAACCGCGGAGGCGCAGAGAACGCGGAGAACTGCAATACCGATCTGCGCTCTCCGTGTCTCTGGGGTTCGAACTGATTTATGCCTGAGTTGCCCGACATCACCATCTATATCGAGGCGCTGGAAGCGAGAATCGTCGGGCAGCGCCTGGAGCGCGTGCAGCTCCTCGACCCCTTCGTTCTGCGCTCGGTCGATCCTCCCATCAGTGCGGCGCTGGGTAAGCGGGTTCTCGCGCTGAGCCGCATCGGCAAGCGCATCGTGCTCGAGCTCGAAGGCGAGCTGTTCGCGGTTTTGCACTTGATGGTGGCGGGCCGACTGCTGTGGGTGGCGCCCGGGGCCAAGCTTCCGGCGCGCCGGCGTTTGGCTGTGTTCGAATTCAGCACCGGGCAGCTGGTCTTGACCGAAGCCGGCACCAGGCGCCGCGCGTCGCTGCACATGGTGCACGGCGAGGCGAATCTCGAACGGCTCGACCCCGGCGGCCTCGAGGTTCTGCAGGCAGACCTCGCCGCGTTTTCTGCACGGCTCGGGGCGGACAACCACACGCTCAAGCGTGCGCTCACGGATCCACACATCCTGAGCGGCATCGGCAACGCTTACTCGGACGAAATCCTGCATCGGGCGAAACTGTCGCCGGTCGCGCTGACCTCGCGCCTCTCGCAGGAGGAGATGGCACGCCTGTATCAGGCGACGCAGCAGACCCTGACTGAATGGACACAGCGGCTGCGGCAGGAAACCGGGGACGCCTTTCCGGTCAAGGTCACTGCGTTTCGCGACGGGATGGCTGTGCACGGGCGCTATCGCCAGCCGTGCCCGGTGTGCGGCGCGCCGGTGCAGCGCATCGTCTATGCCGACAACGAGACCAACTACTGCGCGCGCTGCCAGACCGGTGGGCGCGTGCTCGCCGACCGTACCCTGTCGCGCCTTCTGAAAAAGAGCTGGCCGCGCGACATCGACGAGCTGGATTGACGAGCGCCGGATCTAACGCGTTTGCTCGAAGATCCGGTAGTGGGCGAGGTCGAACTCGCCGCTCCCCTCCAGCAGGCCGAGCGGGAGCAGCAGATACTGACGATCGTAAGCGCGCATGATCAGGTTGCGCGACGGAGAGAACAGACCGGCGCGCATGAGCAGCGTCGCCTCGCCGGTCTGGACGGCGGCCGAGGGCAGCAGAATGCACAGCTCGCCCTGCGGCGGGAGCTGGCCGTCCTTTGGGCCCGTCGACGCCGGCAGGATAGTCACCGCCGCGCCTCCATGCGCCAGGATCTCGATGCCGATATGGCGGTGGGTCTGCTCGTCGGTGGTGACGCGCCGCACGATTCCAGCGCCCCAGCACACGCCTTCCTCGCGCCGGATGCCGATCAGGTTGCCCACCTTGAGCCAGGTGCCGTGCGGCTGCGAGACGAAAGCCCCGAGCCCGCCCACGCTCTCATTCTCGATCACCCACTCCTCGTCGTTGCTGACGAATGGCGATTCGAGAAATAACCCGCCCACGTTTGCTACCACCTCGTCGTAGTCGTGCACGACGCTGACGCGCTCGACGTGGCGGCGGCGGCGCTCCTTGCGTTGCGGCAACGTCGGTGCCCAATAGCGCAGAAGATGGCGCAGGGTAGTCTGCACAAGCGTCGGATCATAGTCGCCTCCGAGCGTCAGGTCGTCGGGCAGCGCGCGATTGCGGTCTATGGATTGCATGATCCGCTCGACTTCGCCAGCCGCCTCGCCCGCGCCGAACCCGCGCATGCCCGCGGTCAGGCGCGAATTGGCGGGCAGCCGCCCAGGCGGGCGCTCACCCGACAGCTCGAAGATGTAGTGCACACCGCGCGCGGGCCGCGGTGCAAGGCGAAACAGGCCTGCCAGCTGCGCGATCACACGCTCCGCTATTTCGATTTGCGCCGGGAGCAGGCCGTCGGGCGAAGAAACCGCCAGCATGAGAGCGCGCAGCAGCTCGCGCTCGGGGCTGGACTCGCCACGCGCACCGCGGTAGATGCCAAGAGTCGCCTGTGCGAATCCGAACGACTCCGCGAGCACGTACATCCCACCCAAGTCCTGCCACACCTGCGGATCGACCGGGCCGTAACGCAGCAGCGTCCATTTCAGCTGTGCACTGCAGGCCCGCATGCCCCGGCAGGTGATACGCGGCAATTGCGGCTTGAGTGCGGAAGCGCCCACCGCGCCAACCTCGTACTTGGCCAGGCAGAAGCGATACCCCTCGGCGAGCTGAGTCCAGTAGCCGTGAACTGTGGTCCATAGCCGCGTCTGCTGGAACTTGGTCAGGCGCTGGCCTTCGGCAATCAGGGCCTGGTTCAGCCGCCGCTCGAACGGACGGCCGCTGCGGTCGAGCAGGTCGACGATATCGAAGGCACGTCCAGGCCTGAGGTTCTCCGCGGTCTTCACTGCATCGAGATAGGAGGACACCAGCTCGAGCGCCGGTATCGGGTCCTTGCCCGCGAGCTCGTCGAGCAGAGTGTTTGCGCCCTGCTTGTCGTCGAGGAGATGATCCGATCTCCTCCCTCTCATCCAGCTCAGCATGTCGTGCTCCTGCCCTTAAACCGCAAATTAGCGATGGATTGTGACGCTATTGCGCCCGCATCCGCTAGTGGCTGCAAACCGACCATCGGCCTGCTGCAGGCGGGGTCCGCGGGCGCCGCGAACCGCCTCCCTTATAATGCCGCCGTTGCGGCAAGGACGACAGGCCGCGCGATGATCCGGCAAACCGATGTTGGTCCATCCTCAGTTCGATCCCGTGGCGCTGCAGCTGGGTCCGGTTTCCATCCGCTGGTACGGCCTCATGTACTTGGTCGGCTTCTTGGCGGGGTTGCTGCTCGGGCGGCTGCGCATACGTTCCCGTCCCGACTTGGGTTGGACCACGCGCGACCTGGATGATCTGCTTTTCTACTGCGTTCTCGGCGTGGTGCTGGGCGGGCGGCTGGGTTACGTGTTCTTCTACAATTTCGCAGAGTATATGCACGACCCCATCCGCATCCTGTACGTTTGGGAGGGCGGCATGTCCTTTCACGGCGGCTTCCTCGGCGTCATTCTCGCGATGTGGTGGTTCGCTCACCGCACCGGACGCCATTGGTTTGCGGTGACCGATTTCCTCGCTCCGCTCGCGCCTCTTGGGCTGGGCGCGGGCCGCATCGGCAACTTCATCAACGCCGAGCTCTGGGGCCGTCCGACCGAAGTGCCGTGGGCGATGATCTTCCCGAGTTTGGATTCGCTGCCAAGGCATCCCTCCCAGCTGTACGAAGCGGGATTGGAAGGCGCGCTGCTGTTCGTGATCGTGTGGGTCTACTCGAGCAAGCCGCGACCGCTCGGCGCCGTGTCCGCCGTGTTCCTGCTCGGCTACGGCGTGCTGCGCTTCCTGGTCGAGTTTACCCGCGAGCCCGATCGCTTCCTTGGCCCGCTCCCGATGGGGCTGTCGATGGGACAGTGGCTCAGCGTGCCGATGATCATCGGCGGGATTGTCCTGCTGATCTGGGCTTATCGCCCGCACCGCACCCGTGTCCGGCTCTAGGGAACTCGAACGTCCCTAGTTGTAGTGTTTGGGATTGGTGGGTGGGTCTGCGGCGAAGAAGCTGCGGCGGCTCAACAGGCGCTGAAAGTTGTCCTGCGAGAAGAGGTGCGCGTAGATGTGATCCAGCCAACCCTTGGACACGAGGTCGTGCAGTTCTCCGTGCCCGAGCTCCAGCAGGGCTTCACGGTTTACTCGGAATAGATCCTCCATCGACAGCGAGAATCCACCGACCAGCTCGGCGCGCAGGGTGAACGGCTCGAGCAGATTCAGGCGTGCGAACGCGTTGCACATGTCGCGGGTCAAGGTGAGGTCGTCCTCGTATTCGTGCAGCATGCGCTCGATCATCGTCCAATGCGGCAGCGGCTCGCCCAGCTCGTCGAACATCGGGCGCCCCTGGGCTTCGTCCACAGCTTCGGGATCGATGCAGATCAGGCGTTCGCTCTGGCCGACCGCAGCCACTTCTTGCGCCGCCACGAGGCAGAACGGGTAGCGGCGCACATAGGCGGGCATGTACGTGCGGCGGTCCCACTTCCCGTCCGCCATGACAAACAGGTTCTGGCCCTCGTGCATGCCGAGGATGACCATCGATGTGAAAGCGGGTGCAAGGCTGCTCTGGCCGCTGCGGCGAACGAACACGATCGGATAGTCGCGCACGGCGGCCGTGAACTCGGCGGCGCTGATGGGAACGGCGTGAAGGCGGTGGCAGAAAGCCGGCGCCTCGCCCGATTCGGGCAGACGCAGCCGTGCACCGCGGTCCAGGGGGACGATGCGTTTGTAGCCGTACGGCTTGTCGCTCAGGTTCACGCGCCCTCTCGTTTTGGTGCGCTCAAGCTTGATTTACCGCGCGCAGCGTTTGAGTATAATATGCGACCGCTCGCCGCCCGTCGCGCTCCAAGAGTGCCAAGGTAATCAAATTCTTGGGGCGACCCGGTCGCCCGGAAAGCGTGGGGACGTAGCTCAGCTGGGAGAGCGTCGCGTTCGCAATGCGAAGGTCGGGAGTTCGATCCTCCTCGTCTCCACCACGCGCTTCCTCTGGTCATTCTGCAGCCTCCCCCGGTCCCGAGGGACCATTACACCGAGCTGAGACGGCGCGCTCGGCGACCTACAACGAAACCCCTCGCATCGATCGTGCCAGAACGCAGGAAGGGTTGTTCTTTGCGCGGACAAATGTTGACCACAAGGGACGCGGCAATGGCGTCGTGATATGCTTTTTGCCGGTACTTGGCTGGGGCTGAATTGCACGGCTGATCGCGCTCGGTGCCAGTTGGCGCAGGGGCTCAGGGAGTGAGGTCGATGAGCAGACAACTCGTCATCACCTATTACGCTGACCGGGACATGCTCGGCCTGGTGTCCGACGAGGACTACGAAGCCTTCAAGGACATCCTGCTCGAGCAGCTCCACAAGGAGTGGCCCAAGGCGGCGATCGCGGTCGACGACGGCGAGCACGCCGGCGTCGAAGTCGAAATCGTCGACGGTGACTACCCTACCGCCAAGGCTGAGCAGGAAGCCAAGTCCGACGTCGAATCGCGCGTGCACGAGATCGCCAACGACGTGATCGAGGAGCGCGAGTGGGCCACCGAGGACCTCGACAGCTACGACGAGGACTACGAAGAGGAATTCGAGGAGCGCCGCGGCGCCGACGAAGACCGCGACGACTACTGACACCGGGCTGTCCGCGTTGCCGCGGGCGCAGCGTGCGGTGCCTGATCAAACCATACCGGACGTGCATTCCCCACGATCACGCGTGCTCTACAGCTCGATGCGGGTGCCGAGCTCGACCACCCGGTTGGTCGGAATCTTGAAGAAGGCGGTGGCGCTGGCCGAATTGCGCGACATCGCTGCGAACAACTTCTCGCGCCACAGCGCCATGCCCTGAGCCTGGGTCGGCACCAGGGTCTGGCGGCTCAGGAAAAACGACGTCTCCATCAGATTGAACTCGAGCCCCTTGGCGCGGCTCAGCTCCAACGCGCGCGGGAGATCCGGTTCGTCCTTGAATCCGTAGTGGACCGTAACCCGGTAGAACTCGTGGCCGAGCGGGTCGACCTCCACGCGCTGGCTGTCGGGCACGTGCGGAATATCTTCCGCGCGCACCGTCAGCAGTACGACGCGCTCGTGCAGCACCTTGTTGTGGTTTAGATTGTGCAGAAGCGCGTGCGGCACGCCCTCGCGCGTAGCGGTGAGGAACACAGCCGTGCCTGGCACACGCAAGGGCGGATGGTCGGTGATGCTGCGTATGAAGGGTTCCAGCGCGATCGCGCCCGGGCGCAGCCGCTCGAACAGAACTTCCCTCCCGCGCTTCCAGGTGGACAGGAGCGTGTAGACGACCACGCCGACGACCAGCGGGAACCAGCCGCCGTCCAGCACCTTCACTGCATTGGCGGCGAAGAACGAAACATCCACCAGCAGGAAGGCGCCGATAACCGACGTTACGCTGATCAAGCCCCAGCCCCACACGCGTCGCACCACGAAGTAGGCGAGCACCGTTGTGACGATCATCGTCCCACTGACGGCGATTCCATAGGCGGCCGCTAGGTTGCTCGACGAACCGAAGCCCAAGACCAACCCCACCACCGCGAAGTAGAGGCTCCAATTGATCCACGGCAGATACACCTGCCCGATCTCCCGCTCGGACGT
>DASPUW010000383.1:0-6846 GCA_035622675.1 Burkholderiales bacterium
CGTCGTGCGGGTGGATCTCGCAATACACGTGACTCTCCCGCACACGGCGGGCGATCAGCTGCGTGTATTGCGCGCCGAAATCGAGAATCAGGACGCGGTCGTGCATATCACACCGGATGGCTCATCGGCCGACTGGCGCGAGCCAAGCGGCTTGCTCACTCGACGCGATAGTTGGGCGCTTCCTTGACGATCTGGACGTCGTGCACGTGCGATTCGCGCACGCCGGCGGCCGTGATCTCGACGAATTCAGCGCGTCGCTTCATCTGCGCGATCGTCTCGCAGCCGACGTAACCCATGGCCGAGCGCAGCCCGCCCATGAGCTGCTGGATGACGGCCACGACGCTCCCCTTGTACGGGACGCGCCCCTCGACGCCCTCGGGCACCAGCTTGTCTGCCGCGTCCTCGTCGTCCTGGAAGTAACGGTCGCTCGAGCCCTGCTGCATCGCCCCAAGCGAACCCATGCCGCGGTAGGATTTGTACGAGCGTCCCTGATAGAGCTCAATCTCGCCAGGCGCCTCTTCGGTGCCGGCGAACAAACCGCCGAGCATTACGGAATCGGCACCCGCCGCGAGCGCCTTGGCGATGTCGCCCGAATAGCGGATTCCACCGTCGGCCACCATCGGCACGCCGGTGCCGCTCAGCGCCGACGCCACATTCTGCACCGCGGTCACCTGCGGAACACCTACGCCCGCCACGATGCGGGTCGTGCAGATGGACCCGGGGCCGATCCCGACCTTGACACCGTCCGCGCCGTGATCGATCAGCGCGCGGGCCGCGTCGGCCGTCGCAATATTGCCGCCGATGACCTGCATCTGCGGGAAGCTGCGCTTGACCCATCCCACCCGGTCGAGCACGCCCTGGGCGTGTCCATGCGCGGTGTCGACGATCAGCACGTCGACGCCCGCCTCTACTAGTGCGCTTGCTCGCTCATCGGTGCCCTCGCCGACGCCGATTGCCGCACCGACGCGCAGCCGACCGAGCTCGTCCTTGCACGCGTTGGGGTGCTCCGAGGATTTGAGAATATCCTTGACTGTGATCAGCCCTCGGAGATGGAAATCGCCGTTGACGACCAGCACACGTTCCAGGCGATGTTTGTGCATGAGCCGCATCGCCTCCTCGAGCGGGGCCCCCTCTTTCACCGTGACCAGCCGCTCGCGCGGCGTCATGATGCTGCGCACGGGCTGATCCAGGTTGGTCTCGAAGCGCAGGTCGCGGTTGGTCACGATTCCCACGACACGCTCTCCCTCGACCACAGGTAGCCCGGAGATCTTGTGCGCCCGCTTGAGCTCGAGAACTTCGCGCACGGTCATGCTCGGCGGTATCGTCACCGGATCCTTCACCACACCACTTTCGAAGCGTTTGACCTTGGCCACCTCGGCGGCCTGGGCTCTCACGGGCATGTTCTTGTGCAGAATGCCGATTCCGCCCTCCTGCGCCAACGCGATGGCGAGCGGCGCTTCGGTGACAGTGTCCATGGCTGCGGACACCAGTGGGAGATTCAACTCGATGGAGCGCGTCAGCCTGGTTTTGAGGCTGACTTCGCGGGGCATTATGCTGGAATGGGCGGGAACTAACGAGACATCATCGAAGGTGTAGGCCTTCTGAAGCACTCGCATGCTAATGATCCTTCACAAAAAAGGCATTATACGCGAGCGTGCGAAACAAGGCAGCTGCGCAGCCTAGGCTATCGACTTTTCCCTGGGCGTGCCGTTAAGCAGCCGATAGGAGACGAGGATTGCCTCGATGTCGATCTACCATAAGCTGACGTTTGCCTTGACCACCCTGACCATCGGGCTGTCGCCACTCGGCTTGACGGCCGTCGCGCTCGGCGGCGAAACACCAGCCTGCCCCGAGCCGGTTGCGCCAGCCTGCGACAGTGCGCGGCTGGACCTTGCCAAAGCTCAGTCCGAGGTCAAGGCCGCAGCAGATCACAAATCGCTGTGGACAACGGCGGCGAGGGCGCTCAAGACGGCGCAGGAGGCGTTCGAGCGAGGCGACTATGCCGAGGCAACGCGCGCGGCCCATTTCGCCTCCGACCAGGCGCGCTTGGGCATAGCCCAGACCCAGTATCCGTTGTTCCCGCCACCGAATGCAGGAGGCAGCCGATGATCAAATACGTTCCTTTGGCACTCGCCCTTTTCATCCTTCCAGCGTGGGCCGGTTTGTACAAGTGGACCGATGAGAACGGCAAGGTGCACTACTCCGACCAGCCGCCGCCGGGCGACGTGAAGCAGACCCAGACGCTCAAGGAGTCGAAGTCCGCGGCGGCCGCACCCAGCGCAGGCGCGAAACCCGGTGCGGCTGCGAAGACGCCGGCCGAGCAAGAAATGGAATTCCGCAAGCGCCGCCTAGAGGCCGCCGAGAGCGAGGCAAAGGCCAAGAAAGAAGCCGAGGCGGCCGAAGAGAAGAAGCGCAATTGCGAGCGCGCGAATGCACAGGTGGCTTCGCTGCAGCGCGGTGGCCGCATCACCCATCCCGGACCGAACGGCGAGCAGATCTACATGAGCGACGCGGAAATCGCCAACGAGCTGTTGAACGCCCGGAAGGTGGCTGACAGCTGGTGCAAGTGACTAGAACCTATCTCACAATCGGTCGCGCGATGCGTTGCGGCCAGAACGGGATGGCCGCAAGGCGCGAGGTGCAGTCAATACCCAGGCTATTGACAAGCCGAGTAACGCCGCGGACGCCCGTTCTGGCGGCAACCCGAAGGGATGGGACGAATTTTCGCGCCCGGCGTTGTTGCTCGCTCCTCGTTTGGGCCGGCCAAACGTCGTCGCTCGCGCCTAGCCGGGCGCGAAAATCGTCTCCATCGCACACGTGAACGATTATGAGATAGGTTCTAGATCGAGCGCCCTCGCGCCGCGCGCCTGCGGCGCGCCTCCCTCGGGTCCGCGGTGAGCGGACGCAGGATCTCGACGCGATCCTGGTCGCGCAGTACCGTCGTCAGCAGCACCCTCTTCCCGTACACGGCCACACGATTGTCCGCTAGTTCGAGCCCCGGGTGCCGCAGCGCTACGCCGGCCTGCGCGATCGCCTCGGCGACGGTGGTACCGGCAGGTACGCGCAGCCGCGTGCTATCCTGCGCGAGCGGTAGCGCATAGACGACCTCGACGGCAATCTGCTTCTCGCTCATCGCCGATGAAGCTGCTCCGCGCGCTGCAGAAAAGCGTCCAGCAGAGTCCCGGCGATGTGCCTGAACACCGGCCCCACCAACTTCTCCAGGAGACGATTGGAGAACTCGTAATGCAAACGGAATTGGATCTTGCATGCGTCCGGCGCGAGCGGCGTAAACAGCCACAACCCTTCCAGCTTCCGGAACGGGCCGCTCACCAGATGGATCTCGATGCGCTCGGCGGGGTGCGTGCGATTCTCTGTCATGAAACTTTGCTTGATCCCGCGATAGTCGATCAGAATGGTGGCTCGAGTCGAGCACCCGTCGCGCGTCTCCACCCGGGTGCCGGCGCACCAGGGCAGGAATTCGGGATAGCGCTCGATGTCATCCACCAGGCTATACATCTGCTGCGCCGGATAGCCAACCAGGACCGACTGCTCTACCGACGCCACCCGCCCTCCAGCGCGTGCGCGGTACCTCGGACGCCGACGAGCGAACTGATACAATCTGCCCCGCCGCGGATGCCCGCCGTCGAGTGCCCGAATCGCATAGCGGCCCGAGCATGAGCATCGTCGAAAATCGCAAGGCCACCCATGACTACTTCATCGAGGAGCGCTACGAGGCGGGCCTCGCACTGGAGGGCTGGGAGGTCAAATCTATCCGCGCCGGCCGTATTCAGCTGGGCGAAGCGTATGTGATCGTGCGCAATCAGGAGCTGTTTCTCATCGGTTGCCACATCAGCCCGCTGCCGGCGGCTTCAACGCACGTGCACCCCGACCCGGCACGCACACGCAAGCTGCTGATGCGCAGCGAGGAGGCGAAAAGACTGATCGGCAAGGTGGACCGCGCCGGTTACACCATCGTGCCGCTCAACCTGCACTTCCGCGGCGGTTGGATCAAGCTGGAGATGGGTCTTGCCAAAGGCAAGAAGCAGCATGATAAACGCGAAGCCATCAAGGAAAGAGAGTGGTCGCGAGAGCAGCGCCGCGTGATGAAGCAAAAAAGAGGGCAGGACGGCGACCGCAGGGCCAAGCGCAGCGGCCGGAGCCCCAAGCGCGAAGCCATTTAGTACCGAGCACGTTACTGCCGAGCACGGTCGCGAGAGCAGCGCCGTGCGCACCGCACCTCAGCCGTAGCTCAAACCCATCGCCGCGCGCACGTCGCGCATCGTCTCTCCCGCGAGCTTGCGCGCCCGGTCGCAACCGTCCTCGATAATGTTGCGCACCAGCGTGGGATCGTCCAGATACGCCTGCGCGCGCTCACGCATCGGTTCCTGCTCCTTCAGCACGGCATCGATGATCGGTTGTTTGCACTCCAGGCAGCCGATACCAGCGCTGCGGCAACCCTTTTGCACCCATTGTTTGGTCTTGTCGTCCGAATACACGAGGTGAAACTGCCAGACCGGGCACTTCTCCGGGTCCCCCGGATCCGTGCGCCGCACCCGCGCCGGGTCAGTCGGCATCGTGCGGATCTTGCGTGTAACGCTTTCCGCTTCCTCGCGTAAAGTGATCGTATTGTTGTACGACTTGGACATTTTCTGACCGTCCAGCCCGGGCATCTTGGACGCTTCGGTCAGCAGCGCGGCAGGCTCCGACAGAATCATTTTCCCGCCGCCCTCGAGATAGCCGAACAGGCGCTCGCGGTCTCCCATCGACAGGTTTTGCGCTTCCTCCATCAAGGCGCGGCCGGCCGCAAGCGCTTCCGCATCTCCCTGCTCTTGATAGCGGACACGCAGCTCCCGGTAGATTTTGCTGCGCTTGGCCCCGAGCTTCTTGACCGCCGCCTCCGCCTTCTCGGCGAACCCTGCTTCGCGCCCATAGATGTGATTGAAGCGGCGTGCGATCTCACGCGTGAACTCGATGTGCGGCACCTGGTCCTCGCCCACCGGAACCAGCGTAGCGCGGTAGATCAGAATGTCGGCACCCTGCAGCAGTGGGTAGCCGAGGAAACCGTAGGTCGACAGATCGCGGTCCGACAGCTTCTCCTGCTGGTCCTTGTAGCTTGGGACCCGCTCCAGCCATCCGAGCGGCGTGATCATGGAGAGCAGCAGGTGCAGCTCGGAGTGCTCCGGTACGCGCGACTGAATGAAGAGCGTGGCTTGTGACGGATCGACGCCGGCTGCGAGCCAGTCGATTACCATATCCCACACGTTTCGCCCCACCACGTCCGGCTCCTCGTAGTGTGTCGTGAGCGCATGCCAGTCGGCCACGAAGAACAGGCAGGGGTGCTCGTGCTGCAGCTTCACCCAGTTCTTCAGAACGCCGTGAAAATGGCCTAGATGCAGGGCACCTGTCGGACGCATTCCGGACAGGACGCGGTCAGGAAACATGTCGAATCGGCTTGAACCTAGGACAGCCCGAACAGGGCGTAGATCAGGCTGCGGCACGCGGCCACCACGGGCCAGATGACCGCGCCTAGCGCACGCGTGGCTAGCAGCACGATGACGATGATGAGGCCATAGGGCTCAATCATAGCAAACCGGTAGGCGAGCTGGTTCGGAAGCAGGCTCACCGCGATGCGTCCGCCGTCGAGCGGCGGCACGGGGATAAGGTTGAGCACCATCAGCCCGAGATTGATCAGCACACCGCCGCTCGACATTTCCTGCACCGGATAGGAGAAGCTGGTTTCCGGGAGCAGCAGCGTACCTTTGAGGATCGCAGCCCAAGCCAACGCCATCAGCATATTTGCGCCCGGGCCTGCCGCCGCGACCCAGAACATGTCCCGCTTGGGATCGCGCAGGTTGCCGAAGTTGATGGGCACCGGCTTGGCCCAGCCGAACACGAACTGCCCGCTCGTAAGAATCAACAGCCCGACGGGCACCAGGATCGTACCGAACAAGTCGATATGGTCGAGCGGATTGAGCGAGATACGGCCTGCCTGGTACGCCGTGTAGTCGCCGAAGTATTTTGCTGCATAGCCGTGCGCGGCCTCGTGCAGGGTGATGGCAAACAGCATCGGGATCGCGTACAGCGCGATCGTCTGGATCAGCGATTGCAGGTCCATCATGCGGACGCCAGCCCGAAGACGGAAGGATCACCTTTCCCCATCCGCAGCAACTCCGGAGCCTCACCAGTCAAATCGACGACGGTGGTTGCGTCGATGCCGCATGAGCCCGCGTCGATGATCAGGTCCACGCGGTGCTCGAGGCGCGCACGGATCTCGGCCGGCTCATTGAGCGGAAGAGCGTCGCCGGGCAGAATCAAAGTCGTCGACAGCAGCGGCTCCCCCAACTCGGCGAGCAGCGCCTGCGCAACGCGGTGGTCGGGAACGCGCAGACCGATGGTTTTACGGCGCGGGTCCTGCAGGCGCCGCGGCACTTCACGCGTGGCCCGCAGCACGAACGTGAAGCTGCCAGGCGTGGCCGCCTTGAGCAGGCGGTACGCGCGGTTATCCACCCGGGCGTAGCGCGCAATCTCGGACAGGTCGCGGCACACGAGCGTGAACGGATGTTGCCGGCCCACGTGCCGAATAGAGCGCATGCGCTCGACTGCCTCCTGATCGCCCACCCGGCACCCGAGCGCGTAGCAGGAGTCGGTCGGGTAGACGACGAGTCCGCCCTGCCTCGCCATCTCCGCCGCGCGCTCGATCAAGCGCTGCTGCGGATGTGTCGGATGGACGAGGAAAAGCTGTGCCATGTGCAGCCCGGCGGAGCGCGGCGTTGGTGCAAGCGGCGCCGGCGCAGCGCGCAGGAGCCCAGGAACAGTGGTGTGGGGGGTCGGCAGCAGAGGCGCGAA
>DASPUW010000384.1:0-2524 GCA_035622675.1 Burkholderiales bacterium
GCGTCCTCGGGGTTGGCCTGGGCAATCAAGCGGATGAGGTCCGAGTGCACCTCGGCAGAGGCCTGATGGAGAATCAAGGCGGGCATGCTCGACATCGGACCGTTCTCCTGACTGAAGGCCGCGAAGCCATTGACTCTTCCGCCCATGCCGTAGGCCAGGCGCAATGGAGCAGCGCCTAGCGCGGACGACTCGATCAGCGCGCTGATCTGGGCCGGTCGCTCAACGGAATCGACCTGCGCGTCACCCTCAGTACTCGACGGTTTAGAGCGAACGGGATCAAGCCATTGTGAGATTAATACGTTACCGGCCGATTCCATCGCGTCGGCTAAGGCCTGATCCTCCTGTTCCTCATGCCGGCTCTCGCGCCGCTCCACCCTGGCTGGAAGGAGCGGCCGGAACGAAATGTCGAGTGCGATCACCCGGGCCCCGGCCGCGGCCAGCGACTGAACCGCCTGCGCGTGCACGCAACGCGGCCACCGCATGACGAGGTGTGGAGGAGGCAGCCGCTCATGCGACGGGGCTGGATCGTCCACCCGCAGGTCGACGCAGCGCTCGCGGCTATCGGGCTCGCGTGGCAGGGTGATGCGCTCGGACGACTGCTGGTCGATCGTCACCAGCACGATGTCCTCGGGCGGCGGCTTGGCGCCGCGCAGCTTGAACAACAGCCACAGATCGAAGCTTTCCTGCAGCGGCCACAGCACCGGCAGGGTGGTGAGCAAGGCGCCCAGCAGCGCCAGAATCAGACCGGCGCTGACGCCGTGACGCCAGCTCAGCCAGGACGCCCCCAGAAAAGCGCGCGGATTCATCAGTCGATCCGGATGCGCCTAGAGCGTTGCGCTCAGTCGGGGGCTTTAGTGTTGGCGCGTCCGATCGTCGAGCAGATGCTGCGCAATCAGCTGCATCACGTGGTAGGCGAACTGCGGGTTCTCGAAATACAGGCGCTTGGCGCGCTCCGCGGTCAGGCAAAACAGACGCGCATCGGTTTCGCAACGCGCGCTGCAGGTGCGCGAGTGCCCGGGTGAGAAAATGCCGATCTCACCGAACAGTGCGCCCTCGGCCATCTGCTTGCCGATCTCGGGCAGCGCCACCTTGCCCTGCTGGATGTAGTAGAGCGCGCGCGCCGGGTCGCCCTTGCGGAACAGGATCTCGCCTTTGTGATGGATCTCGTCCGACATGTGGGGCAGTAGCCAGTCGCGTACCGACACGTCCTGGACAGCCTGCTCGAGCACCATGTTCTGTACGTGCGGGATCCGCTCGACAATACGGATAGCCTGCGTGCGATTCTCCACACCCAGCTTCTTGTAGGAGTTGCTGAGGTGAATCTTGACCGTGCCCTCGACGATGCCAAGGCGCTTGGCCACGTTCAGATTGGACCGTCCCTCGCAGACCAGGGTGAGGACTTCAAGCTCCCGATCGGTGAGGCTGTAGGGGTTGGGCCCGCCGCGGCGCGCGGAGCGCTGCCCGGCCTCGAATCCGGGCTCATCAGTGTGCGGTGCGGCGTGACCGCGCTCGGCGTGCAGCCCATTGTTCGCGCCGCCTAATACGACCTGCAGCACGCCGAGCGCCTGGACCTCACGGTAGCTCTTGGGAAAGTAAGTCTCAGCGCCGGCATTCAGGATCCCGGCGATGAGGCCTTCGTCCAAACCGCTCCCCAGCGCCACGATCGGCACGTCGGGCAGGCGGGCGCGGAAGCTCTGCACCAGCGCCGCGGCTTGGCCCGGTGCGGCGTCAGCATCGATCAGCACCAAGGCGAAGCAAGTCTCCGTGTCCTGATCCTGCAGCGGCTCGGGGTCGCAGCGCTCCACCTCGACCTCGCGCGCGAGGTTGGCGAGCGATCTGCCGAACGCATCTGCGAACAGGCCCGCCTGCGCTGCCAGCAGAATCCTCATGGATTGCCCCCTTCGAACGCCGCCTATGGTGCGCCCATTCGTCCCGGCTGTCTCGCGCCGGTGGACGGATGGCGGGAGAGCGTCGAGCGACTGGCTTGGAGGGGACGTTGCACCTGACCCGGTTGCCCGGAGGCGCGGATGACTACCGGTTGCGTGCGGGGAGTATGACGCGGCCATGTTCCCACCTCTTCGCCTGGTGTAACGTTCGGTATACGCCACCTCGTGCCATCGTTCTTGAGTGCGGAGCTTGGTTGCGCTTTGTAAGGGTAGCGTAGGCGGGTCAGCCTATAACCTGAACTGGCCGAAAGTTATAGACTGGCCGAAAGCGGCGAGGCGGGTGCGACAACCCCAGCAGCATACGGCCGCGCTAGGGTAGTCAGGTCCGGTGTTGCGGGGAGCGGAGTTGGCGAAAGCGGATCCCGCCGGAACGGGAGTTTGACGCAGATCAAGCAGCGAGAGCATCGCCATCGTACAAGGTAGCGTTAACAACGAGTAGACGCTGAGGGAGAAAAACATGTCCAGCACGACCACTGCCATACCGGCTCCAGCCAAACAGGAAATCGCGGCCGACCGCAAGCCCGGCTACTACGTGCGGTTCAACCTGTTCGCTCTGGCGTTGATTGTCATGACCGTGA
>DASPUW010000385.1:0-5421 GCA_035622675.1 Burkholderiales bacterium
TCACCACGGCACCTACCGTGGTCTATCAGGTCGAGCTGCGCAGCGGCGAGCTGCTCGAGGTCGAGAACCCGTCGCGCCTGCCCGATGCCGGCAAGATCGAGACGATCCGCGAGCCGATCATCACTGCCACCATTCTCACCCCGGGCGAATACGTCGGCCCGGTGATGACGCTGTGCACGGCCAAGCGCGGGGCGCAGAAGAACATGCAGTACACGGGCCGCCAGGTGCTGCTCACCTGGGAGCTGCCGCTCAACGAAGTGGTGATGGATTTCTTCGACAAGTTGAAATCGGTGAGCCGCGGTTACGCCTCCCTCGACTACGATTTCAAGGAGTTCCGCCCCGCCGATCTGGTCAAGCTCGATATCTTGATCAACGGCGAACGCGTGGATGCCTTGTCGCTCATCGTGCACCGCTCGAGCGCGCAGGGACGCGGGCGCGAGCTGGTCGAGAAGATGCGCGAGCTGATTCCGCGCCAGATGTTCGACGTAGCGGTGCAGGCGGCGATCGGCTCGCATATCATCGCGCGCGAAACCATCAAGGCGCTGCGCAAGAACGTGCTCGCCAAATGCTACGGCGGGGACGTGACACGCAAGAAGAAGCTGCTCGAGAAGCAGAAGGCCGGCAAGCGGCGCATGAAGCAAGTCGGCACGGTAGAGATCCCGCAGGAGGCGTTCCTCGCCATCTTGCAGGTCGAGAGCAAGTGAGAGCCGCCACACGACATCCTAAAACCCACACACTCAACTAGACGCGACGCAGGACATGAATTTCGCTCTTCTCATGCTGGTGCTGCTCATGGTGACCGGCGGCGTTTGGCTGCTGGATCGCTTCTACCTGCGGCGCAGCCGCGCCGCGGCCGTACATGCCGCTATCGAGCAGGCGGCAGCCGAGCTGCGGCCCCGGGCGAACGAATCCGCAGCGATGCTGCAGGAACGCAAGGACTCGACGCTGCGGGAAATCCAGTCGAGCCGGGGCAAAGAGCCGTGGTGGGTGGAGTACTCGAAGAGCTTTTTTCCTGTGATCCTGCTGGTGTTCCTGCTGCGCTCGTTCCTGGTGGAGCCGTTCAAGATCCCGTCAGGATCGATGATCCCGACGCTGCTGGTGGGCGATTTCATCCTGGTCAACAAATACACTTATGGGATTCGCCTGCCGGTCGTTAATGTGAAGGTCCTGAGCGTGAAAGAGCCTCAGCGCGGCGAAGTCATGGTGTTTCGCTTTCCGGAGAATCCGTCGCTCGACTACATCAAGCGCGTAGTGGGCGTGCCCGGCGACCGTGTGGCCTATCTGAACAAGCGTCTGACCATCAACGGCGAGCCGATGCCCATGACGCCGGTATCGGACCACCCTTATGTCGATGCGGGTCTCAATTTGACCCCCACCAAAGAGTACCGCGAGGACTTGAACGGTCACGAGCACGCTGTGCTGATCAATCCGGACGAGCCGCCGGTGCGCATCGGCATGGTGCATCAATTCCCGAATCGCGAAGAATGTGAATACAATGACCAGGGTTTCGTGTGCACGGTGCCGCCCGGCCATTACTTCATGATGGGCGACAACCGTGACAGCAGCAGCGACAGCCGCATCTGGGGCTTCGTGCCCGAGCGCAACATCGTGGGCAAGGCGTTCATGATCTGGTGGAACTTCAGCGACCTGGGCCGTATCGGCCGTACGATCAAATGAGGGCACTTCCAATGAACGGACAACGCGGGCTGAGCCTGATGGGGTTGATCATCACCTTGGGGGTGGTCGCGTTCTTCGCTGTAGTGGGCTTCAAGCTGCTTCCGGCTTACATCGAATATTGGACCGTGCAGCGCATCGTCGGAGATCTCGCTCACTCAGCCGATTTGAGGGGAGCTGCGGTGCGCGACGTGCAAGCCGGCTTCGACCGCCGCGCCGTCATCGACAACGTGACCTCGCTCAGGGGCAGCGAGCTGGAGATCAGCAAGGTCGGCGACGGGTTCGAAATCACCGCCAGCTGGTCCAAGCGCGTGCCGCTGTTCGGCAATATCAACGCCTGCATGGACTTCGAGGCGCACAATAAGTAGCTCTGTGCGTTCTCGCGCGCTCGCGCATGGTTGACGCACCAACTCCGTCACTGCTCGGCCACCCGTTCCGCGACCCCGCTCTGCTGCGACAGGCGCTGACTCATCGCAGCCACAGCGCTCCACACAACGAACGCCTCGAGTTTCTCGGCGATGCCGTCCTCAACTGCACGGTCGCCGCGCTGCTCTACGAGCGCTTCCCGCATCTGGCGGAAGGCGACCTGTCCCGGCTGCGCGCCAGCCTCGTCAACCAGGAAACGCTCAGCCGCGTCGCCGCGTCGCTCGAGCTCGGAGCCCGCCTGCGGCTGGGGGAAGGGGAGCTCAAGAGTGGCGGTGCCAGGCGCCCGTCGATCCTGGCCGACGCCCTGGAGGCGGTGGTGGGCGCGATCTTCCTGGACGGCGGTTTCGAGTCCGCCGCACGGGCCGTCGGTGAGACGTTTGCCCCGGTGCTGCTGCAGCTCGACCCCGGCACACTGGGCAAGGATCCGAAGACTCAGCTGCAGGAGTATCTGCAAGGGCGCCGTCTTTCCCTCCCGCAATACAACGTGGTGAGCGTGCGCGGCGAGGCGCACGAGCAGCAATTCCAAGTCGAGTGCCTGGTCCCCGAGCTCGATATCCGCACCTTGGGCGACGGCTCCAGCCGCCGCGGCGCCGAGCAAAGTGCGGCGCGGCGGGCGTATGATCTGGCGGTGATGCGTTGATGCCGAATGAGGCGAGGCATCGCGCGGGAACGGTTGCACTGGTTGGCCGTCCCAACGTGGGCAAGTCGACGCTGCTCAATCGGCTCGTCGGTCAGAAGCTGAGCATTACCTCGCCGCGTCCCCAGACCACGCGCCACCGCATCGTCGGCATCGTGAGCGAACCCGACGCACAGCTTGTGTTCCTCGACACGCCGGGGTTGCAGCGACAGCACGCGGGCCGGCTAAATCGGGCTCTGCAGCGGGCTGCGGCTGACGCGCTCGCCAGCGTGGATGTCGTAGTGGTCGTGATAGAGAGCCTGCGCTTTGGCGCAGATGATCGCGCCGTGCTGCGCCAGATAGCGGCCGGCCGGCCGGTACTGGCGGCCGTCAACAAGGTAGACACGGTCGCGGACAAGACCCGCCTGCTGCCGTTCATCGAGCTGCTGTCGCACTCACACCCTTTCGCTGAGATCGTGCCGGTCAGCGCGCGCACCGGGCGCCAGGTGCCAGGGCTCGTGGAAGCGATACGGCCGCACCTGCCTCTGGGCCCGCCTCTGTATGATGCGGACGAGCTCACCGATCGCAATGAGCGCTTTCTGGCTGCCGAGTTCCTGCGAGAGAAGCTGTTTCGCCTCCTTGGCGACGAAGTGCCGTACGCCGCGGCGGTCGAGGTGGAGAGCTTCGAGACTACGGGCCGCCTGCGACGCATAGGCTGCGGCATCATCGTCGACAAGCCGGGGCAAAAGGCAATCGTCATCGGCCGCGGGGGCGAGAAGCTCAAGGCGATCGCAGCTCAGGCGCGCGAGGACATGGAGAAGCTGTTCGGGAGCCGGGTCTACCTGGACGTCTGGGTGCGCGTGCGACGCGGCTGGGCGGACGACCCGCGGGCGCTGCGCAGCCTGGGCTATGAGTGAAGAGCTGGGCACGAGCAGTCTCACGGTGGAGGAGCCGCGCCCCGCGGCGCCCCGCGCGTCGAGTGACCGCGAACGGCGTGGGGTCCACGACGAGGAACCGGCCTACGTGCTGCACATGTACCCGTTCAAGGAAACCAGCCTCGTCGTTGAGGTGTTCACGCGCCGGCTGGGCCGCCTGGGCCTCGTGGCGCGCGGCGCCCGGCGTCCCAGGTCCTCGCTGCGCGGAGTCCTGATGGCGTTCCAGCCGCTGATTCTGAGCTGGTCCGGCAAAGCCGAGCTACGCACGCTGCATGGAGCCGAGTGGCTGGCCGGGCATCCGCAGCTCGCCGGCCTGAGCCTGATGTGCGGCTTTTACTTGAACGAGCTGTTGCTCAAGCTGCTGGCGCGCGAGGATCCGCACGAAGGGCTTTATCTCGCCTACGACGAGGCGCTACGGGCACTGCGCGGCACCCGCCCGCCGGCCTGGGTGCTGCGCCGATTCGAGAAGATGCTGCTGCGCGAGCTGGGCTACGGCATGTTGCTCGAGCGCGATGCTGCCGGCGAGGCCATCCGACGCGAGGCGACGTACACTTACCAGGTCGAGCGCGGCCCTGAAGTGGCACAAGGTCCGGTTGCAGACGATGTCGTTACGCTGTCGGGCAAGACGCTGCTCGACATGGCAGCCGACGATTATCGCGATTCGCTGACCTCGCAGCAGAGCCGGGCGCTGATGCGTTTCGTTCTGAATCACTATCTCGGAGGACAGACCCTGCACACCCGCCAATTGCTGCTTGAAATGCAGCAGCTTTAGAGCAGCGGCGTCCTACCTTCCGGATGATCCGTCTCGGAGTCAACATCGATCACGTTGCCACGCTGCGCCAGGTGCGGGGCACGCGCTATCCGAGCCCGGTGCAGGCGGCGCTGATGGCCGAGTCGGCAGGCGCCGACTTGATCACGCTCCATCTGCGCGAGGATCGGCGGCATATTCAGGACCACGACGTCGAGATCCTGCGGCGCGTGTTGAGCACGCGTATGAATCTCGAGAGCGCAGTGACGCCAGAGATGATCGCCGCCGCCATGCGCATCCGCCCGCACGACGTCTGCCTCGTCCCCGAACGCCGCGCGGAGCTGACGACCGAAGGCGGCCTGGACGTGCGAGGTAACCTCGCGCGCGTACAGGATGTGTGCCGCGAGCTGACGGACGCCGGCATCCGTGTCTCCCTGTTCATTGCCGCCGAGCGCACGCAGGTCGACGCGGCGCGCGAAGCCGGGGCGGCCGCGATCGAGATTCACACCGGACAATACGCGGAAGCCGACAACACGCCGCAACAGGCCGGCGAGCTGGCGCGCATCCGCGGCGAAGCGCGCTATGCGCGGGGGCTGGGGCTGAGCGTTCACGCCGGACATGGCCTGCACTATCACAATGTCCAGCCGGTAGCCGCGATTCCCGAGATCGAAGAGCTCAACATCGGCCACGCGATCGTGGCGCACGCCTTGTTTGCCGGGTGGAGCGAAGCGGTGCGCGAGATGAAGCGCCTCATGGTCGAGGCGCGAAGGCCCGGCGCGTGATCTTCGGCATCGGAGCCGACGTGGTGGAGGTGGAGCGCGTGACCCGGCTGCTGCAGCGCTACGGCGAGCGTTTTGCGCGGCGCGTCCTGACTGCGAGTGAGCTCGAAGGGTTCCGCGCCAGCCCCAATCGGGCGTTGTTCCTCGCCAGCCGGTTCGCGGCGAAGGAGGCATTTGCCAAGGCACTGGGCACAGGCCTCCGGGCTCCGGTCCTGCTCACCAGCATCGGCGTAGCGCACGACG